>CBDUCT010000045.1:0-14652 GCA_965365715.1 uncultured Cyclobacteriaceae bacterium
GCATGACTCCTCGGGAGAGGCACACCTGATGGACGACTACTTCAAAGCCATCACGGAAAATAGAGATCTGGAAACGGTGTTTGTTGATGCCTCACGCTGGGGCATGTGTATCACACGCAAAATGCATTAGTTCGGGTTAGTGTAATTGTGTCTTTTCCGGGATTCATCGTCCACCTGGGATGTTGAGTGTGATTACAAAGTATGGTTACTCAACATCCTCTATTCAACTGAAAGCGAACAATTTATCCCGAACAATCAGATTTGAACCGCCCTCTGTTGCCTCACCCAAAATTTATGCGAACCTCAACAAAGCCCTTGAATTGGATCCGGATCTTCCTGATGCTCATCGTACAAGTGCATTTATTGCTCATGTGATGGAATGGGACTGGGAAAAGAGTGGCTTGGAGTTCCTAAAAGTGCTGGCCATTAATCCCAACGACGTCGGGGCAAGAGTATGGTATGCCCATTTATTATGTATTTTACAGAGAACTGATGAAGCCATAGTGCAGAGCCGTCTGGCATATGACCGTGATCCGTTAAATCCTGGAGTAAAGATTTGGTATGCAGCAATATTATACTGGGCCGGTGATTGTAAATCCGCCCTGGATCTTGCAGAAGAAGTTTTAGCAGATGATCCGGAAAGCTATCTTGCTTATGCAAGTATTCAAGGCTTTGCTTTTCCCTGCAAAGAATATGAAAAATTAATCAATGCAGAAAAATATTTTCTTCGAATGTATCATGTTCAAGAAGAAAATATACAAGAAATTGACAGAATTTTTAATGAGCAAGGTCTGGAGAAAGCGTATGAAAAAATGATGATGCATCTAGAGGAAGTTTCTGATAAATATCCTATTTCATCCGTCGATATGGCAATGAGGTACGTGATTGGGAATCAGCCGGGAAAAACTATGGATTGGCTTGAGAAAGGGTATGAAGAGCATGATCCCGCAATGACATACATAGCGACAAAGACATCGAATTTTGCTCCATTGTTCGACAATCCCCGCTTCCTTGACATTGTTGAGAAAATGAACCTTCCCCTTCCTTAAATCTAGCCAATTGTCTATTTATTTTTGTGCAAAATCTGATTCCAAACCCCTGTATTATATGTTTTCTTAACATACTCCTTAAAGTCGGTGGATTTTCGTCCAAGTACTTCTTGCACATCGTTGAAGACTTCCTGGTTTTCAGGATTGCCTAAAACCTCTTTAAACAAATAGCTAAATAGCCATACATAGTCATCTGGTAAGCCTGCTGCTTTCATTGCTTCAGCATATTTTTCTATTGAAATTGCCTGGAATTGGATCTCCCTGTTGGTCTCCTTGGCAATGGTTTCCACCACCTCTTTGAAGGTCATTTTTCTTGGGCCGGTCACGGTAATGGTTTTACCATTGTAAGAATCATCCACTAAAACTTTTGCGACTACTTCAGCAATATCATCTGCATCAACGAATGGGATCTCTGCTTCCGCCATTGGTAATGCGACATTACCAGCTAGTATTGGGTCCAGGAGAAAGCTTTCACTGAAATTTTGATTGAACCAGGAGGCTCTTACCAATGTATAGTTTAATCCTGAACTTGCCACAATCTCTTCACAAGCCTCAGCTTCCGATTCTCCTTTTCCTGATAGAAGTACGACTTTTTCGAGTCCTTCTTTCAATGCATATTCTGTCAAAGCGGTAATGGCTTCTTTAGCGCCAGGTACAGCCAGATCAGGGTAGTAAACAATATATGCCCTGTCCATTCCTTTAAGTGCACTGGAGTAGGTGGAAGGATCATTCCAATCAAAAGCAGGGGAATTGCTTCTTGATCCGACTCTTACATTGTGACCAGTTTGCGTTAATTTTTCAACGACCCGGACACCGGTCTTACCGGTACCTCCGATTACTAAGATGTTGTATTTCATTTTTGTTTATGATTTTTATTTAAGATTAATTATTCGAATAAGTGAAAACAGCTATGACAGAAAGCACAAAGGATGCTATTGCAAAAACTGTTCTGATTAGGTGCAGGCGATTCCAGTTGATTTCGTAAAATGTGCGAAATTTTTGGATATTGTTTGATGTCATCTTCCCAAGGTTTAGAACATCCAGTTGATTGTTGAGAGGAACATTTCCAAGTGCTGTAACGCCTAAAGTTCCTGCTAAATAGAATATTGAGGCTGTCAACATGATCCAGAAAGTGATTTTGTTGGCATGAAACTGATAAATGCTTCCGATACCCAAAAAAGCGATGCTTCCAAAGAAGATTAAGAAAAATGCCGGGTTTAGTATGGCCCGGTTTATCGATTGCATGGTTTCCAGGTATGTCGAGGCAACCACTTTTTGTGTGCCGGGTATCACAGAAACTGACCAGGCATAGAACAATCCGGCAGAAAGCCCGGTAAGGATAACTGCACCAAAGAGGATAATTGATTTAATTGAAATTTCCATTTTTGAATATATTTTATGTGAATAATTACTTTTCAAGTTTCGCGTATTCTTCCTACATCAGAAGGACAACATTCCTTTTGGGTATTTTTCGCTAGATGAAGACCATCATGTAAATTGTAGATGCTTCTTTCACCATGTTCTTTTGATTTTAAAACCATATAAGGGAACCGTATTTTGCGTGCTCATTTTACATCCATGTTTAATACAGAAGCAAAAATGGAGACAGGAAGTATACTAAGCTTGACAGTTTAAGCCAAAGTTTTGACAGTTTACGCCAAAGAGGTTTCTTTAGTTGTTTTTTCGGAATTCCAGGGGTGTTTGATCCATCCAACGTTTGAAAGCACGGTTAAAGGCACTTTGTTCTGAGAAGCCAGTTTCAAAAGCAATTTCGGCAACCGTTCTAGACGAATCTTTAAGGAGGTTTTTAGCCATTTCCAGCTGCGTTTTCTTAATCAGATCCCTGAAGGTTAAGCCATTCTCAGCTAACCGGCGTGTAAGTGTACGGTTACTCATCCCAATAATCAATCCAATCTGGTTAATGGCGGGGATACCGCTGGGCAGTGCATCCTTAATCAGGTGCTCGATATCATTTGTTATTCTATTTGCGCTGACTTCAATGCCCTTCGTTTCTTCTTCGACCCTTTCCGTCAGAAACCTGTTAATGCTGGCATCTGCTTTGGCCGTGCGTACCTCCAGATCTTGTGTACGGTAGGCAATATAATTTTGAGCTTGATTAAATAAAATAGAGCATTTAAACGCTTCAATATAGCTGTCGAGATTTTTAGGAGGTGGATGTTTGAATGATACTTCAACGGGACTAATACTTGTTTCGGTCATCGCCTGAAGTACAACAACGGTGGCTGAAAAAGTTGCTTCATTGGATAATTCTACTCCTCTGCGATGTGCTTCACGATACAATATGACCTGAGAAATATCTGCACCTTTCTCCACCTTGAACACATAGGTGTCGGACAATAACTTAAAATATCGTTCACAGCGATCAAATATTTCTCCTGCCCACGAACAAGTCCGCCAGGATAAGCCAAGCACTCCATAGTCCTCTATTTTCATTTGCTGACCTGCTCTCACAGAAAATCCAGGACCTAGTTGTTCATCCAGTATTTCATGAAGTTCAAAGAAGTGATTTGCCGGAACAGCCTGAATTTGATCAATGGAGTCAATTGAAGTTGGCAAGTCCCTAAAGTTATCTCGAGTCAAGCCTTCGCTCAAGGCATGATTGATCAACTTTCGATAGAGACTAATGGATATGTAATTCATTATGAACCCTTCCAGTAAATCCAACTCATATTAGTAGCTTAAATATGAGATAGTTTTTCACTTTTTTATTGTCGCGAACTATTGAATATACTTATTCTGTTTAAACCACATAAGTGTTTAATCTTATAATATAGGGTAATATAAAATTATTTACAAAAACTATTCACAAAACAATAGTGCATCAGACGCTTTTCATCTTAACTTGAAAAGGTTTATAAGCCCGAGGTTAGGATACGTATATCGACTTTCATCAAAATTTCTTAAATTGTAGAAAGATAGGATTACCTGCAGTTAATTTTTTATTCTTAATTTCTATAAACCATGACTCAAAGACGGTTGGCCGCCATCATGTTTACGGACATAGTCGGTTATAATTCCTTTCTTAAGCTCGATGAAAAGAAAGCGTTTGAAACCCGTAAGAAAAACCAGCGCATCCACAAGCGATTGATCAAAAAATACAATGGTCGACAGCTAAAGGAAATGGAAAGTGGTGTGCTGGCCAATTTTTTGTCAATTATTGATGCTGTGATGTGTTCTCTGTCTATTCAAAAAGCAACTGAGGAATTGAATATTCATGTTCGCATTGGCATTCACTTAGGTGAGGTAATCTTTGAGAGGAAAGATATTTTGGGGGATGGAGTAAATATTGCTTCCAGAATCCACAACTTAATTGATACACGAGGTATTGTAATCTCTGATACAGTCTATAAGGACATAAAGAATAAAGAAGGATTAGAAATAGAATCGCTTGGAAGAAAAGCGCTAAAGGGGGTTGAATCTCCAGTTGAAATTTACAGTGTATCTTGCCAGGATGAGAGCGTTCTGGATTTTAGCATTGATACAGGTGAACTGATTCGACCATTGAGTTTCGGAAGATCTACATTGGTGGCCGGAATCTTAATAATTGCTTTGCTGGCCTTTGCTTTGTATTATTTTATACCAAAGATCATAAATCCACCATCTGATCAAAAACCATCGCTCTTAATCCTGCCATTTAGCAATTATCTGGGAACAGATACATTAGATTATTTTGTTGCTGGTATGCATAGTGAACTTATAAGTGATATTCAGAAGATCAGCGCTTTGAATGTAAAATCGAAAACAACAGCAAATGCTATTAAAAATACAAATAAATCCATCCCTGAAATAGCTGCCCAGTTAGGAGTGAACACCTTCATTGAAGGATCAGTGATGTGTATAGGAGACAGTGTATGCTATCAGGCAAAAATGATCGATCGGGAGGAAAAAGTTTTATGGGTACAAGATTATAAGGTAGAAAGAAGTCAAATCCTTAGTTTGTATAAAAGAGTAACAAAAGATATTGCTGATAGAATTAATACTACTTTAACCCCACAGGAGGAAAAACTCTTTGCCAGGTCGAGAACAATGGACAATGAAGTTTATGACTTATACCTGAAGGCTCAATCATACACGGCAAAATCTAGCAGAGAATCATTGGATAAAGCACTGGACTACTTGAACCGTGCCATTGAAATAGATCCGGACTGGGCTCCCCTCTATGCAAGTCTTGCTAATGTCTGGGCTTTTAAACGGCAGATGGGATTTGAACCGCCTTCTGTTGCCAACCCTATAATTATTGAGAACGAAAACAAGGCTCTTAAACTGGATCCGGATCTTCCTGGTGCTCATCTCAATAGAGCAATGGGTGCTCTTTTGACAGAGTGGGACTGGATAAAGAGTGAGCGTGAGTTCTTAAAAGCACTGGCCATTAACCCCAATGATGCTACAGCTAGAGTTCTGTATGCCCAGTTATTATGTGTTCTGCAAAGAACCGATGAAGGTTTAATGCAAGGCCGTTTGGCAATTGATCTTGATCCGTTAAATCCTGCAGTAAAGATCTGGTATGCAGCAGTCTTAATCTGGGCCGATGATTGTAAAACTGCCCTTGTTTTAGCTGAGGAAGTTTTATCACATGATCCGGACAATTATCTTGCCTATTCTGGAATTCAAGTTGCAGCTTATCCATGCAAAGAATATGATAAATTAATGAATGCCGAAAGATATTTTCTTCGAATGTATAATGTTGATGAGGAAGATATACAAGAAATTGACGGGATTTTTAACGAGCAAGGTCTTGTAAAAGCATATGAAAAAATAATACAACACCTGGAGAAAGTATCTGAAATCTATCCTGTCTCACCCTTCGATATGGCAATGAGGTATATGATTGGAAATCAACCGGACAAAGCCATGGATTGGCTTGAAAAGGGATTTGAAATACGCGATCCTGTGATGACATACATTGCAGTAACGCCAACTTTTGCTCCATTGTTCGACAATCCCCGGTTCCAAGATATCGTTGAGAAAATGAACCTGCCCCTTCCTTAAATTCTTGCAATCGTTTAAAAGTATTTCTGCATCATTCAGTTTTCGTTAATCCATTCCAGTAATCTTTTGTCAAAAAGGTCACTTTCTTCTAACTGTGGCGTGTGTCCACTTCTATCAAAATAGGAAATCGTTAAATTTGGAAAAGAATCATATTTCCCTTCCCATAGTGTATATGGAACCATATAATCACTTTTCCCAATAGCTACAAAAGTTGGAATGTTAGGATGTTCTTCGTCATTAAACATGGTATAATCTGCAAAAAGCTTTCCGAATAAATGCTCTACCAAATCAAAATTCATGGTCTGTCTCTCATAATACTCTGTTGCATCAAAGCCCGCATCATACCACCTTTGGGGTCCTTGGGCCGCACCTATTTTCACGAAGGCTTCCTTTGGAGTTAATTCTTCTAAGTTTTCTTTTATTTTAGCCATATTCTCCTCGTACAGCTTTTTTCTTTCTTCAGAAGCATTGGCCCAGTGACGGCTTGCAGCATCATAGAGTTCGGGTCCTGTATTATCGGGTGTTCCAATCATAATGATATGTGACACATGTTCCGGAAATCGTTTGGCGTACTCATACGCTACTGCACCATGAATCGAATGCCCCATAATCGCGAATTTTTCTAAACCCATTGCTGCTCTCAGGGTATCAATATCATGGAATAGGGTTTTCAAGGTATATTCTTCAGGTAAGATTGGAGTGTAATCTTTAGCTGAATACCGGGCATTAATAAAATGCATTTCTAAGTGATCCCGAAGATTCTCTGAATAATAGGCTGGATCTGTTTCCAATACCAAACAGGGAATTCCTTTTCCCTCAATTTGGTAGGTAAGTTTAGTTCCGTCAACCGTTACACTTCCAGATTTTTCTTTGTTAGTGGCAATTTCTTTTTTTTTCTCAGAAAGTGAATTTCGACAACTCACCGAGGCAAGAAACAAAAACAGCATTATCGGTATGAAGTTTTTCATGTTCATATATTCCTTATTTATGTTACATCATGTTAGGGGCTATACCCCGTTTCGTTATATAAGCAATATAAAACGGGTTTTCCTGAAAGGCAATATGGCTGGGGAATGATTGATTATTTGTGATATTCGTGCCTAGGTTGTATTTCTTTTTTAGGAGTTAAAAGGCAAAACCCAAGGAAAGCCCGAATCGGACATTGGCAAAAGAAAACGTAGTGCTTGCTTTTGCTTCACCCTCTTTTTGAATATCAACATTATAATCGAGACCAAACCGGTCAATAACATCATTCAGATATTCTGATAAGTCATCCAGAAATTCCTGGCTTGGTTCCTGGTCAAACTCATAGCTAAAGTTGAAACTCGAAAACCGTGGCCCCATAAATAAAAAATCGATGCTAAATCTTTCCTTTATAATCAGCTGGTAACCCAATTGAATACCCACTCCAAATTCCTTTAAAGCAATATCCGAATTATAATACTCAGGCATATTATTTTCAGGGATATATTCAAAGTCAGCGGCCGCGGTATAACCAGTATACCTTAAATATAAACCCGCATAAAATCCTTCCAATTTTCCCGGGTCACATGATCTGATGTAATATCTGGCTTCAGGGGTAATAGTAAATCCTTTTATTTTATCATATTCTACACCAATTGTTGAATTTTCAACTGTTAACAATTTTGGGGCAGCACCTGCATATTTATAACCTACTCCAATTCCAGCGGATACTCTGGGGATAATCCCCCTCTCGTACAATAATGATATATTTTTAAATACAAGAGCCAGAGAGTTAATTTTTATAATGTTAGGATATCTTATACTTTCCCTTTGTGGCTTTTCTTTATCAGTATCTAGGTCTTGCGATATTACAGGTTCAATGAGGAAGCAAAACAGGATTGACAGGAACACGAGTTTTTGTAGAGCAGACATGATTCTTTAGTAATTAGTTGAGACTTGATAATAAGATACATAAACCAAGAGTCATATCCGATTTATTTTAGACAAATTCCTACCTGCATATGGATTACTTTTATTTAAGGGATAGTATCAATTTGGGTTATAAAAAATTAAATATTAACCACCCAAAATTATTGTATCAGTTGCTTTCTAATCTTTCTTCTTTTTCAGGTTAATGCCCACACCTAAGGATAACATGGCCAGGTTACCGGAACTGATATGCATGTTCTCATATTCAAGACGTACATGAAGCATCCCCAGGTTTAATGCAGCACCTACTCCCCATGCAAAAGAAGTCTCCCGCTCTGACTCATCTACCAACTTTGCTCCACTTGTATCATAGAATTCATTTTTAGTTCGTCCAAAGTAAGCACCCGCTTTACCAAAAATCTCAACAATTGCAATTTTAAATGTACCGGTACCATAAATATCTCCACCCCGGCTTTTGCTTTTACCTGTCCCGCTATCATCAGAACTCTCGACTGTTCCGAAGTCCCGGTATCCTCCTTCTGCTCCAAGAAATTTCCAATTGGTTGCAGCAAATATCTTCCAGGCCAGGTTATTTTCATTGATCTTAAAGTCCTGACCAGAGAGGTCCTGGATTTTTTTATTATTAAAACCGTTTCCTACAGATCCACCAATACGTCCAATTAATTGACCATTTGAGTTGTAAGAATTAAATAACAGAAAACCGATAAAGAGAATTACAGCTTTGTAATAATTGAATTGGAGTTTAGATACGCGGAACTGATTTATTTTGTTCATGGTTTTAGGTTTTTAGTGATTGTTAGAATTGTGATTAGCAAATTAATGCTGTTTCATTTTTAATCCAAAATTTTATCATTAAACAGTCTACAGCCCCTTAAAAAAATTATTTCAAGTTTAATTTCAATTCCATTTGTTTGCTTGCAAAAAAAAGTTATGGACTGAGTTTGGGGTGTGTCTTTGTTGGATTATGTTCTTGAATTATTATGTGTAGAAGGGAATGAATTAATAGTCGTATTAACGCTGTTTATTTTTTGTTGTGAGCAGTGATCCAATCAATTTTATTTCGAAATACTACTTGTTCTCCATACTCCTTCTTTTTCGGATAATGAAAGTCGTATCTCGGTTTCTGAGCATAACATAATGCAATACCTGAAGTCATCTGTAAGATTTGATTCTTTTCAGTGATCAATTAAGTATGGGTATATTTAACTCATCCTCCACATAAGTAAAGTAATAATATAACTTACGGCTGACTTCCATCCCATAATCTTCGTTTATATCGTAATTGATTGTCGTTGTGAAAAACCTGCTGTATCTTGGATGGGTGGCCTTGAAGTTCCAGGCCTGTACATACCGGTCATTCCAGGTATCGTAAAATTTATAGGAATTATCTTTGGCCTGATTCCACTGTGTGAGGAACCAGGTGTTAAAACCGGGATCAATAATGTCGATCTCATATTCTGTTTTATCCTCTGTGGGAGGGATAATATTCTCACTGGTGATCGTTACGTAAGGTTGCGTACCGGCACATCCCCAAATCAACAGGAGAACAAATACCGTTATCCATAAGCTCCTCATAATACTTCCTTTCTTTAGTAATACCGTGTATTTTAGGAATCTCTCCATTACTATAAACCACGAAAAGCCCCTAAATGTTTCGATGATACCCTCGCACGTAGAATGGCCATTAAACCAATCGGAATGAGAAAAGTAATCTTTTTGAGTGGGCCTACCATATACTTTTTATTGCGGAGTATCTGGGTGTAAAGGCACGGATATAGCAGTGCTTAAATTTAGCTTTGCAGATCGTTTTCCGGATTTTGCCAATAGACTCTTCCTCTGTGCAGATTTCATTTTTTTTTAAGTAAAAAAATCCTCAAATTAATATAAGTATACCGTTAAGCTGCATGAAACGTTCCATTGAAATAGCGCTTCACATTGTCTTTTTTATATTCTCGATCTTATTCGTACTGCTCTTGTATGAATTCATCACCCGGGGGTATACCTTCCATATCCAGCAAAAGGATTCCGTAATGCCACTGCAGTTTTACTGGAAGTTCGATCAACCCCGAAGGGAGATGCTACTGATCGCGAATTTTACCTTGATCTATGGGGTAATTACCTTTTATGCTTTTTATGCCTTTTTTAAACCAGGTTTATTCGATCAAAAGAAATATGGTTTGTTTTTTGGCTCTGTCGTGATCTGGATAGGCGCTCTGGTATTGTACAGAGCTATTCAGATGAAAGCAATGTATCACCCGGTCCTGGTGGTCCGGGATATCCTGATCCCGGGATTTTTTATAATCTCCGGAACGTCCTTCAGGTTCCTGAAAGACTGGTTCGATGACCAGAAGCAAAAAGAGATCCTGCAGAAGCAGAATCTTCAAACCCAGCTCGATCTCCTTAAGGCGAGGATAAACCCCCACTTCCTGTTCAATACAATAAATAATATTGACGTATTGATCAAAAAAGATCCTGCCCTGGCCTCAAACTACCTCTATAAATTATCAGACACCCTCAGGTATGTACTGTATGAGACCCAGGATGATCAGATCCCGCTGAATAAGGAGGTTGAACAGATGGAAAAATTCATCGATCTGCAGCGGATCCGGACCCGTAACCGGGAATATGTGAATTTTACCAGGACAGGTTCGGTCACAGATCAGAAAATAGCCCCGATGATATTTATGACCTTTGTGGAAAATGCAGTAAAATTTACCCTGAATAAAAAAATAAAGCATGCTATCGATATCAATCTGGATGTCCGTGGTGACCGTATTCTGTTTCGTTGCAGGAACTACCTTGGGGAAGGAGGTGCTATCGATAACAATGGCAACGGGCTGGGTCTTGGTCTGATCAGGCAGCGACTCGACCTGATGTACAATGGAAGGTATGATCTTTTTACAAAGAAAGAGGAGGGATGGTTTATGATCGAACTTAAAATTAATCTTGATGATAATTAACTGCATAGTCATTGAAGATGAACCCCTGGCCACAGAAAGGATAGTGGAGTATATTGGGAAGGTTCCATACCTGAAATTATTGGCTTCATTCGATAATGGATTTGAGGCCCTGGGCTTTCTGAAGGAAAAAAAGGTGGACCTCATATACCTGGATATCAAAATGGATGAACTTACCGGCATTCAACTTATAGAATCGATGGTTCAGAAACCGGAGATCATCATCACCACCGCTTTTCACAAGTATGCTGTAAAAGGATTCGAACTGAGCGTGATTGACTATCTGTTAAAACCATTTACTTTTGAACGGTTCTTACAGGCCACGGATAAGGTATATGAAAAATTGTTCTCGATCCAAAAATTGAATAAGAACTACCTGTTTGTAAAAACAGCATACCACCAGGAAAAAGTATTCTATGATGATATTCTATATATTGAAGGTATGCGGGATTACCGCTGTATACATAAAATCAAAAACAGGATCCTGACCTTACAGACATTTACAGAGCTCGAAAGAGAATTACCGGACAACGCCTTCTGCAGAGTGCATAAGTCTTTTATTGTAGCCATTGGTAAAATCGAATCGATTGAACGCAGCCGGATCAGGATACAAGGTAAACTGATCCCGGTGAGCGAGTCGTACAAACAACGATTTAACCAGGTTATTGGATTAAAGCAATAAGATCTTATTCAGGGAAACCGCACGGCGGTTTTAGCGATCATATAAATGGATCTTTCATCAGGTAATCAATGATGTAATACATCCAATTATGATTTTCAGATGTCCTTAATACAGTTAAGGCTTGAAAAACCAAAAAGTTAATATTTCAATACCTTAAGACGATGAAAAAAACAGTGATCATCGCATTCGCATTATTGATCAATATTAATGCGGCAGCCGATGAAATTCATGAAGCAGCCAGGAATGGCAATCTGGATAAAGTGATGTTATTGATCGAAAATGACATCAGGCTGCTCGATAAAAAAGACGCTCATGGGAAGACTGCCTTATATCACGCTATTGAAACTGGGAAAAATGACGTTTCATTGTATTTATTGGAAAAAGGATCTGACCTGGGCGTAAGAGATGATAGATACGGGGCCACCCCATTCCATTATGCCGCCGCCCAGGGGAATGTTGAGATAGCACAGGCCATATTGGAGAAAAAAAGTGCGGTTCTTGAGGAACGGGACCGGCTGCAGAAAACAGCTCTGCTAATAGCATGTGAAAATGGGAAAGAGGATATGGTCATATTTCTGCTTGATCAAGGGGCTGATATCGAGATCAGGGACCACCTTGGATTGACTGCTTTGATGAGCGCGTGCTCGGGGTGGAATATGGAAATAGTAGAGCTGCTGATAAAAAAAGGTGTGGACATTAATGAGGTGACCATTTACCAGGATAAAGAATATACTGCCCTTACGGTGGCTGCGCTATATGGATTCAGGGATATGGTAGACTATCTCATTGAATTGAATGCAGTTGTACCAGAATCGGTACGTGAGATCACCCTGAGATACGCTGTCCGTGGCGATCATGAGGGTCTGTTAGAATACCTCGGGGAACTCGGAATGGAGATAGGCGGTAAAGCCATGGCAGAACAGGAAAAATTAGTCTACTTGGCCTCAGCCGCGGGATCTGAAAGAATTTTCCGGGCACTGCTGGAGAGAGGCTTTGATCCGGGGAAAAAGGACCGCTACGGATGGACAGTGCTACATCATGCGGCCTCGGCGAATAAAGTTGATATGATCAGGTTCCTGCTGGAAGAGCTTGATCCGGAATTCAATGCAAGGTCACGGAGGGGTGAAACAGCCTACGATGTATCCCTTTTTCTGGGCTACGAGGAGACAGCTCAGTATCTGAAGTCGATGGGTGCTGATACATCTGGCCCCGTATTTCCTGAAATTACCGGTAGATACATGGGCCAATCCCCTCCGGGAGAGATACCTGAGATGTTTATGCCGGGAATTGTATCGGGTCCCTATAGGGCACATGGTACGGTAGTGTTCTCGCCGGATGGAAAAGAGGCGTATTGGTCGGACATGATCCCCGGAACCCAATGTGCCATGGAAATGAAGATGACCGGTAACCGATGGACGTATCCTCAAAGATCAGTCATGTGGAAAGACCCGTCCATTTCACCGGATGGCAATAAATTGATATTTATCTCCAATCAGCCATTGCATGAAGGTGATCCCGGTGGGAAAGAAAATTACTGGTTCATGGATCGAACAGATTCCGGCTGGACGGAACCGAAACCGATGGATATGGCCATAAACAAGATCAATATCCACTGGCATTGCTCCATGGATAACCTGGGCAATATGTATTTCTCGGAATTTGCTGACAATATGTATGTTTCTGAATTGAAAGATGGTCAATACCAGGAACCCGTAAACCTGAAGGATCATTTAAATAATTCCACCTTCAAAGGGCATTGTCCTTTTATGTCGCCTACCCGTGACTATTTGATCTTCGCGGATGAGGAACATTTATATGTCAGTTTCAGGAACGGGGATGGTAGCTGGACCGACCGGATCGACCTGGGTGACGGGATCAATTCGGGAGCGGGGAATGGATCCCCGAAAGTGACGTATGATGGAGAATACCTGTTTTTCCAAAGTACACAGGGTGATGAAAGGCCCTGGGGTATCTATTGGGTGTCGTTCGATGTGATCCGGAAACTTAAAGAAGATATAATCATGGTAAACTGATCTGGTGATGTTGATGCTCATCTCCATAGTATTTTATGATGAATAAAATTGTAATGATTGAATGGATATGAAAAAATTATGGATCCTGGTCCTGCCATACGTAGCGTTTCATTTATTATTAAGGTTCATACTTGCTCTGGCGATCCTCTGGTTACTGGCCGGGTGCAGGGAACAAGAGGTGCCAGACCCGGTCCATCACCCTGATTCCATTGAACCTGGATCCTGGGTGACTTATTCACCCTATAAATGGTCGCACGATGGCAGGCCCGTAAATTTTGAGTATTGCGCTGTCTACAGCGATAGTGCCGGTGACGCTTTGAAAGAATCGGCCGGGTACCTTGCCGATTATAAATTTCAGGAGATCTTGGATCTGTTTGACTTCAGTGATCCTGATGATCTTTTATTCCCGACGGGAAAAAGAAAAGTGGAGGTTTACATCAATACCGGTCATGAAGAAAATATCGCTGCAGCATACTGGGGCTCCATCTTTATTACGGTTAGAACCCAGGAATTAGATACAGGGCGGTATGCTTACCTTTTCAAACATGAACTCGCCCATGCTTTTGAATTCCTGATCGAAGGAACTGTAAACCTGGCAGCTGACATGTGGTTCACAGAAGGAATAGCTGTCTGTATTGGTGGTGGTCTTAACCGGGTCAAGACAGTTGATGACCTGGAATTGTGGATTGAAAGCAATAGCTCAGCCCCTAATAAAGGCAATCCCATTACCATACGCCGTTGGGAAGATTACCCGGAGGGCGCAGACAAAACCGGGTATTACACCATATTCGAAGTGGTGATGGAATATATGCTGGATCAGGAAGGACTCGACAGGTCCTGGCAGGACGTTTTGAACGTTTTCTATGATCTGCGTGAATTAAAGGCATTTGAAGATTCGTTCAGGGAGAATTTTGGTATTGAAGTCGATACACTTGAGAACGGGATCTTCGATCGGTTAAGCGATTATCTGAAATAGTTATTGTCTCTGTTGAGATCACGGTCTTCGT
>CBDUCT010000046.1:0-14609 GCA_965365715.1 uncultured Cyclobacteriaceae bacterium
AGGTGTCTTTGGATTGGCATGCCGGCTGACGATCTGTTGCAGGGCCACGATAATATGGGATGTGATCAGAACCGGATCAATATTATTATCCGGCATTGCGCCATGACCTCCTTTTCCTATAACTTTGATATAGATCTCATCAGCACTGGCCATATACATTCCTGGTTTAAATCCTACCTTTCCTGCAGGTAATTGTGCCATCACATGTTGACCGAAAATATAGTCAGGAGCTGGATTTTCAAGAACGCCATCTTTTATCATAAGGGAAGCTCCGCCGGGAATCTTTTCCTCACCGGGTTGAAATATCAGCTTTACAGTGCCATCAAAGGAATCCTTGATCTCATTTAATATCCTGGCGGCTCCCAACAGTGATGAGGTATGTACATCATGCCCGCATGCATGCATAACCCCTTCATTCACTGATTTGTAGGGCACATCATTCTGTTCTGTTATAGGTAGGGCATCCATATCCGCCCGGAGGGCGATTACCTTACTCTCAGGATCTTTACCCTGTATCAATGCTACAATACCATTCCCTCCTATTCCCTTTTGAGGATCGAGACCATATTCCTTCAGCTTGTCAAACACAAATGCACTGGTCTTTTCTTCCTCAAATGATAATTCCGGATTGGCATGAAGATGCCTTCGATTGGCAATAATATCAGGAGCATAAGCGGCAGCCAGCTTCTTGATCTTTTCTTTTATATTCATGGAGTATCAGTCAATGTAAACTTGTTCAGGTATGATTACAGCATTTGGGAACTGGCGCTTTAACTTAATGAGGGTTTGGTAAGCCTCAAGCTGGTCGAAGAAATCACCGACTTTAACAATATAACTGGGCGATATGAATTGCAATTTTGGCTTTGCTTCAGGAAGAACCCGGAATACATCCTTGCGTGCCTCCTCAGCATCATTCCTGGAATTACTATTGTGAACCATTACAGTATACCGCAAATAGGGAAGGTTTTTATTTATGGTGGCTATACTGTCCAGAACTACATCCAGATCCTCTGTGACATCAAGGTCAGGGTTTCTGAAAGGTGCCTTTTCCACCATTTCATCAACTTCAAGTGCCGGATCTTCATATTCTCCAATTTCCGGCATGGTATGAGTAAGATCTTCACTGTAATCTTCAATTACAGCAGTAGGTACCGTTTTCTTGGCACAGTTATAACTGAAAGCTGCCAATAGAAAAATCAAACCGTATTTTCTGATCATAACCTTCTATTCAATAATGACACATTTATTGTTCAGCACATCCTCCTCTACCTTCTTATACTTTACATCCTTTAAAACACGCCCATCAGCATATTGTACATTGACCCGGTCATTTCTTCCGGCTACCTTCTGGGATTTCTTAGGGGCCATCTTCTCAACTGGAGGCCGGCTTCTGGTATCCGGACTTGAAGATTCAAGTGCAGAACGTGATTCTTCCTTAGTTTCCTTAAGTGCCTGTCTCGCCCTCCTGGCCCTTCTGGCTTCCTGGACTTCATCCGGTTCCTGTATCGGTATGGAAGCTTTCATCAGGAAGGATGTGGCTTCTTCATTGACCTTATGTATCAGTTGCTTAAAAAGTTCGAAAGCTTCGAACTTGTATATCAGCAGAGGATCCTTTTGTTCATACACGGCATTCTGAACAGACTGCTTTAAATCGTCCATTTCCCGTAAGTGTTCCTTCCAGGAATTATCGATTATACTCAGGGTGGCCATTTTCTCAAGTGACAGGATCAGATGCTTGCAGTTAGTCTCAACATTCTTGGCCAGGTTGGAAGCAATTCCAATCTGCTTTACGCCATCTGTAAATGGAACGAGAATGTCTTCTATGGTAGCACCCCGTTCTTTATTGATGTTATCTATTATAGGCTGAGATCTGAGCCTGATGGCATCATTCTTGTCTTCATAATGCTTGAATACTTCATCATACAGCCTGGTGGTCAGTTCTTCTTCTGACTGCTCCATGAATTCTTCCTGGGAAACATCAAAATCCATCCCGAATACACTTATTCCATTCAGCTTAAATCCATCATAATCTTCACTGTTCTTGGAACTTGTAACTATATCCTCTACGGTATCATAGATCATATTCATAATATCCACCTGCAGCCTGTCTCCAAACAAGGCATTCCGACGCCTTCTGTAAATAACTTCTCGCTGGGAATTCATGACATCATCATATTCAAGAAGTCGTTTCCGGATGGCAAAGTTGTTCTCCTCCACCTTCTTCTGTGCTCTTTCAATCGACTTTGTCACCATGGAATGTTGTATCACTTCCCCTTCTTCCAGGCCTAAGCGGTCCATTATTTTGGCTATCCTGTCTGAACCAAATAATCTCATCAGGTTATCTTCCAGGGAAACGAAGAACTGGGAAGAACCTGTATCTCCCTGTCGGCCTGATCGGCCCCGTAACTGCCTGTCGACACGACGGGACTCATGTCTTTCTGTTCCAATAATTGCAAGACCACCAGCCGCCCTGGATTCAGGAGTAAGTTTAATATCGGTGCCCCTACCAGCCATATTGGTTGCAATAGTTACCGTACCGGGTTTTCCTGCAAAGGCCACTACTTCTGCCTCGCGCTGGTGTTGTTTTGCATTCAATACCTGGTGTGGAATCTTCTTGATATTCAGCATCCGGCTCACAATTTCAGATATTTCAACTGAGGTTGTTCCAACCAGAACCGGTCTGCCTGCTTTCGTTAATTCAATAATTTCCTCTATTACGGCATTGAACTTTTCCCTTACGGTCTTGAACACCTTATCCTGTCGATCATCTCTGATAATAGGCTCGTTAGTAGGGATTACTACCACGTCCAGCTTGTATATCTCCCATAATTCACCTGCCTCAGTTTCGGCAGTTCCAGTCATCCCAGCCAGTTTATGATACATCCTGAAATAATTCTGCAAGGTGATGGTAGCATAGGTCTGGGTCGCGTCTTCAACTTTCACATTTTCCTTGGCCTCTATGGCCTGATGCAGCCCATCAGAATATCTTCTACCGTCGAGCACCCTACCAGTCTGTTCATCCACAATTTTCACTTTTCCATCAACCAAAATATATTCAGTATCCTTTTCGAACATGGTATACGCCTTGATCAACTGGTTAATGGAATGGATCCGCTGTGCTTTCTCTGAATATTCCTTAATTAAGGTATCCTTTTTTTCCAGTCTTTCCGTATCAGTTAATTCTGTGTCATTTTCCAGAACAGCAATTTCATGTCCGATATCAGGTAAAATGAACAAATTCTGATCTTCACCCTCTTTAGTGACCAGGTCAAGCCCTTTTTCCGTCAGATCAATGCTGTTATTTTTTTCCTCAATGGTAAAATACAATTCCTTATCAACTTCAGGCATCAATTTGGCATTATCCTGCAGGTAGTAATTCTCCGTTTTGAGGAGTATCTGCCTCATACCTGTTTCACTCAAGAATTTAATTATGGGCTTATGCTTGGGCAATCCCCGGTGGGCGCTAAGCAAGGCGAGCCCGCCATCGCGCTCATTGCCTTCGCTGATAAGCTTCCTAGCTTCAATCAATAATTGTGTTGCAAGTTTTTTCTGGTATTCGTGAAGTTTCTGCACCCTGGGTTTCAGATCATAGAACTCATGTTCATCCCCTTTGGGTACCGGGCCCGAAATAATCAGGGGAGTTCTGGCATCATCGATCAATACTGAGTCAACTTCATCCACCATGGCATAATGGTGTTTTTTCTGCACCAGTTCATCCACATTTCTGGCCATGTTATCACGGAGGTAATCAAAACCGAATTCGTTATTCGTTCCATAAGTTATACCAGCCCGGTAAGCTTCTCTTCTTGCTTCGGAATTTGGTTCATGCTTATCGATACAATCAACAGAGATCCCATGAAATTCAAATAATGGTCCCATCCATTCCGAGTCGCGGGTAGCCAAATAATTATTAACCGTTACAATATGAACACCCCTGTCGGCCAGGGCATTCAGGAAAGCGGGAAGGGTAGCTACCAGGGTTTTTCCTTCACCCGTGGCCATCTCGGCTACTTTGCCCTGATGAAGAACAACCCCACCCACCAGCTGAACATCATAATGCAACATATCCCATGTTATCTCATTTCCAGCTGCCATCCATTTGTTATGCCAAATAGCCCGTTCCCCCTTGATTTCCACATGTGAATGCTGGGCGGCGATGGTTTTATCGAGCATAGTGGCCTCAACTTCCAGTCTTTCGTTTTCCTTGAATCGCCGCGCGGTTTCCTTTACTACCGCGAAGGCCTCTGGCAAAATCTCCATAAGGAAATCTTCCAACCTGCTGTTTCTGTCTTCCTCAAGTTTATCTATCTGAGAGAATAATTCTTCCTTTTCATGGACTGCGAGGCTCTCATCTGTGTCAATCTTTGTCTGTATTTCCTGAATACTGGTATCGATATCAGATAATTCTTCACTAATCCTGGACTTTAATTGCAGGGTCCTGCCTCTGAGTTCGTCATCGCTAATATCCTTAAGGGTAGGATAAACCTCCTTGATTTTTTCAACATAAGGCATAACCAGTTTGATATCCCGTTCCGATTTAGAACCGAAAACTTTAGAAATACCCTTCGTAATAAGACCTATCATGATTTATCTGCTTATCTGTTATCTAATTATAAAATCAAAATTACATCGTTTTTGAAAGAAATGACAATCACTATATTTCTTTTCCTGATAATATCACTATATCTATGATGCCGGCCTATTAAGTATCCCGTTTGAAATTTCTGCTTTTAGAAGCATAATAGATATATTAATTCACTTAATTCTTTTAGCCAGGATGAAAAAAGCATTCTTTTGATGATCGGTGGTGCCAAAAATAAAAAGATCACCCCCTTCTTTTATTCCTGTCCTTTTCCTTATTTCCAAAACCGATAGTGGAAAATTCCTGATGGCTATATTGGCCTTTTTACACAACGGCTTCTTCAAGAACTTATGAAAAGGTATCCGATCTATCAACTCAAAAATCCTGCCGGGAAATCTTTGTGACAAAGTGTCACTAAAATACAGATGACTATTGCCGGAAAGTTTACCTAAACTGAAATCGCGGGCGATAGAATTGAACAAGCCTGCTTTTCTGATCGCAGCATTAGGATCGTACAGGTAAGTCCCTGTGCCGGATATTTCAGCTTTGCCCTCCTGTTCTCTAAATACACTTGAATCATATCTTTGCATTTCTCCCTTACTAAAGTTAATGGTTGTCAAATGCAAGTCTTTATCAGAATTGGAGGCCTCACATACTAATAAGATCTCTTTGCATTCATTATCAACTGCCAATACGTGGGCCTCCCTGAGGTGATTCACCTTACGGAAAGCAAATTGTATATCCAGAAAGGGGGAAGCTTTAATAATTAATTTAGGTGATAGTAAATTGAGCTGATCCTGTAATGTGAGTATATCCGGTTCAGAATCTTCCAGTTTAAAAACTTTTTCTGACAGGTTTCTCCTGGAAGGATCTATATATATTGCATCATAAACATCACTGCTGCCAAGATCGCCTAAGAATTCCTCCGCTTTCTGGTTTACAACACGTACATTCTTAAGTCCCATATAAGCGAAGTTATATGCTGCAATATCTGCGAGGTCAGGATCTTTTTCTACATAGTCGACATGACTGGCTTTTTTTGCAAAAAAATAGGTGTCCACACCCGTCCCACCGGTAAGGTCCAGCAAACGGCCTCCATCGATTAATTCTGATTTATACCCTGCTGTATTTTCTGAAGACGCTTGTTCAATGGATTCTGGCTTAGGCAATATTATCTGATCAAAATGGCCCCACGAAGGTACTTTCTTCTTGATTTTCTGCCTGGAAAAAACCTGCTCAGATAATAATTTCCTGGTATCCGGAGGGAATTGATTTGACCTTAAGGTTATTTCAAAAGGATCCGAGGATTCATTCTCCTTTATAAATTCAAATATTTCCGTATTGAATTTTTCAGGGATCAACCCACCAGATTGTTTTCAATCATATACTCAGCAATCTGAACGGCATTTGTGGCAGCACCTTTCCTTAGGTTATCTGCGACAACCCAGATATTCATCGTTCTTGGTTGTGTTTCATCCCTGCGCAAACGTCCTACGAAAACTTCATCCTTCCCATGAGAATTTATGGGCATTGGATAGATATTATTTGCAGGATCATCCTCGACTATAACCCCGGGTGTGTTGGTCAATATATCTCGCGCCTCTTCCAATGTAAATTCTTTATGAAATTCTACATTAACCGATTCAGCATGACCTCCCATTACCGGGATCCTTACTGTGGTGGCCGTAACCAGTATGTCCGGATCGCTGAATATCTTCTTGGTTTCGTTGACCATCTTCATTTCTTCCTTGGTATATCCGTTGTCAAGGAAAACATCGATATGGGGTAAAACATTCAGGTCTATCTTATAGGGATAGGCCATAGGCCCTTCGATCCCTTTTCTTTCATTCATAAGCTGATCAACGGCATCTTTACCTGTCCCGGTAACAGATTGATAGGTACTGACCACAATCCGTTTAATCTTATATTTTTTATGCAAGCCAGCCAGTGCAATGACCATTTGTATGGTCGAGCAATTTGGGTTTGCTATGATCTTATGTTCTTTACTAAGTTCATACCCGTTGATCTCCGGAACGATCAGTTTATGTTCGGGACTCATCCTCCAGGCTGATGAATTATCGATCACGACGGTTCCTGCGGCCTCGAATTTTGGCGCCCATTCCAGGGAAGTTCCGCCTCCGGCAGAAAATATAGCAATATCCGGTTTCTCATCAACCGCTTCCTGCATTCCGATAACTGTGTACTCCTCCCCTTTAAACCTGATCTTTTTACCTGCGGAACGTGCTGAAGCAACCAGCAATAATTCAGTATAAGGAAAATTCCGTTCGTTTATTACGTTTAACATTTCAGTGCCAACCAAACCTGTAGCACCAACTACTGCTATTTTCATCTTTTATTTTTGTATAAAAATATTCTAAAAATCAGTGCAAATATCGATGGTTTTTATTATTTTCCATACATCTTATGCGAGTATTTATTTCAACCAGCTTCGCACTGATCATGTGCATAAATCTCTCGTATGGTCAAATCAGAAATATCATTATCAATGAATTCATGTTTGACCCTGTTCCGTCCTGTGGTTTGCCGGAAATAGAATATGTAGAGATACTGAATATTTCTGATGAACCAATTTATATATCCGGATGGGAACTCAACGGCCATATTATCCCCGAATTTATGATAATGCCGGGTCAGTTTCTGGTTTTATGCAAATCTTCAGAGATACATATGATACATCCGGGCATTGAGGCCCTTGGACTCGAACGCTGGGATGTTTTAAATAATACCGGGCAGACAATCTTTTTGACGGATAATAACCTGAACATCATTGACAGTGTCACATATGATGATACCTGGATCCCGGACAAGGAAAAATCCGCGGGTGGTTGGGCCCTGGAACTTATAAACCCTTATCATCCCTGTTCCGGGAAGAACAACTGGGCGGTATCTGAAAACTTGAACGGGGGGACTCCCGGATTTAACAATTCCGTTTTTAATATATCACCAGATAACACCCCTCCGGAAATCATCAATTCTGCAACACTGGATGATGGGATTTTACAGATCCGGTTCAGTGAATTGGTTGATTTTAATGATACAGATCACTTAACCGCCTTCGAATTCCCGGATGAAAATATCAAACCTGAATTAGCCATTAGCGGATATACCGATGTTCAGCACCTTATTTTACCGGAACCTTTGCAGCCGGGGAAGACCTGCCAGCTTAAAGTTAAAGCTTTAGCTGATTGCTGGGGAAATCCCATCCGGGATACCACTTTACATTTCGGTATTGGCATTGAACCTGAATTCAATGATGTTTTAATAACTGAAATACTGGCTGATGAGAGCCCCTCAGTGGGATTGCCTGATAGTGAATATCTTGAGATCCTGAATGATACAGATCAACTTCTAAGTATTGGCAATTCATTTATTTTCACCCGGGCTGAATTGTATCCCTTGCCTGATCACAACTTATTCCCCGGGGAATATTACCTGCTTATCCCAAAATCAAAAGAAAAATTATTTGAAAATTATTCGAATACAATATTAATGGAAAGGTTTCCAAAACTGAATAATGACAGAAAGGACGTGTCCATATATAACAGAAAGAATGGAACAATATTTTCCATAAGCTATGATAAGAGCTGGTATAAGTATATTGATAAATCAAATGGGGGATATTCTATAGAAATGATCGATACCCGTAATCCTTGTGGTGATCTGAAAAACTGGACCGCCTCGGTCTCAGCCTATGGGGGCACACCGGGTTATTTAAATTCAGTGAATAATGATAATCCGGACCTTACACGACCCGGGATCCTGTCGGCTCAGGCACTTGAAGAAGAATTGATCATTGTCCGGTTCGATGAAAAACTGCATGCAGATTGTTTTCAGGACCTGGATGTTTTTGTAAATGATCATATCATGACCGGTTTATGGATATATGACACCATCGACTTCAATTCCCTGGAGATATCTGTAAAAGATAATCCTGCCATCAACCTGAGCTATGAACTGAGCCTAAACGGGATAAAGGATTGTGCCGGGAATTTCATGAATGAAGGGAATAACACAATTCAGGTTACGGTTCCGGGTAAACCTTCCATTGGCGATGTTATTATAAACGAGATATTGTTTAATCCAAAACCCGGCGGGGTTGACTGGATAGAATTATATAATCAGACGGAGAAGCATCTGGATATGAAGGGCTGGTATCTGGCAGGGGAGGCGTTCCCTTCCGGGGAACAAAAACATTTCATTTCTGAGGATCATTTTCTGATGAAACCATATTCTTTTCTGGTATTGTCGGAAAATACAGACATAGTGATCCGTGACTATCCCAATACAAATCGGAAGTATTGTCTGGAGATAACTGACCTTCCTCCATTGCCGGACAAGGGTGGTTATATATCGCTATGGACTTCAGATTCTATTAAACTGGAAGAACTATATTTTAGTGAGGATCAGCATAACCTTTTACTGAAAGACACGGAAGGGATATCCCTGGAAAGGGTATCCCCGGACTTTCCGTCAGATGCTCCGGAGAACTGGCATTCCGCCTCCAGCAATTCCGGATATGGTACGCCAACTCAAATAAATTCTCAATTCAGGAATGCTGCAGTCAATACATATCGTATCGGAATATATCCCAAAGTAATCTCACCCGACCAGGATGGTTTAGACGATATATTGCACATATTTATAGATCTTCAGAAAACCGGATATCTGGCAAATATTTACATATTCAACCTCAGTGGCGCATTATTAAAAAAACTGGCCAGGGGAAAGCTTCTTGGGGCAAAAGAGGATATTACATGGGATGGAAATACAGATAAGGGATTTACAGCGGGTCCTGGTCATTATATTCTGCTTATGGAATTATTCCATCCTGACGGTGATATGATCAAGGAAAAGAAAAATTTTGTGGTAGCCCGTAAATTTTAGTTCACTCCATTTAAAGATTGAAGGTAAGTGAAGTTCTTCTTTAATCCTTGTAAATATATACCTCCATTTTCTTTCCCTTCTGCATTACCCCGCGATACATTCCCTCAGTATTGAAGTCCATCGAATAGTTTCCTTGACGATCCAGGCAGATCACGCCACCGGAACCACCCATTTCTTTCAGATGACCATGTATTACGGATTCAGCCGCCTCCTCAATATCCATTCCAAGGTATTTCACCCTGGCAGCTATATCATAGGCGACGACTCCCCTGATATAATACTCACCATCCCCTGTTGATGATACTGCACATGAATTATTGTCTGCATAGGTCCCGGCACCGATAATTGGTGAATCCCCGATCCGTCCGAATTTCTTGTTGTTGGTACCCCCGGTGGATGTGCCTGCTGCAAGATTTCCATCGGAATCTAAAGCCACAACCCCCACTGTCCCAAACTTGTGATCGTTAAGTTCATCGATCTGTCCGCTTCCCCCCTTTTCGTTTTCAATAGCCCGCTCCAGACTTTTATATCTTCTTTCTGTAAAGAAATATGATGGATCCACTATTTCCAATCCTTCCTTAAAGGCAAATTCCTCGGCACCGGTTCCTGATAACATAACGTGTGGGGACTGCTCCATTACTGCCCTGGCAGCCAGAATTGGATTTTTGATCGTCTTGACACCAGCCACCGCTCCTGCTGTGATATTGCTACCATCCATTATGGAAGCATCCAATTCATTTTCACCTCTATGGGTAAATACAGCCCCTTTCCCTGCATTAAAAAGCGGTGAATTTTCCAGGATCACAATAGTGTGAATGACTGCATCGAGTGCAGTACCTCCACTTTCCAATATCGAAAATCCAATATCTATTGCCTCAGTAATTTTATTTTTATAAGCCTGTTCCTGCTCAACGGTCATATTTTCCCTTGTGAGGGTCCCGGCCCCGCCATGAACAACGAGGGTAATTGGTCCTTGATTCTGAACCTGATCCTGATCCTTTTCATTATTTCTATGGCTTTGACTGTGAACTGGGGAATAATCTGCAAGGCATATTAAAAAGGCCAATACGAGCAAAGTAGACTTTAGTTTTCTCATTTTTTTTTATCTAAGGTAAAATTTATATGCAATATTTAAAATATAAACTTTTTTATGTAGCAATAAATTCACAAATTTGCGGTTCTTAAAGTAAATCCTGTCCTTCGGGCATTTCAAGCCTACAACAAGACAGTTTGTTTTTGAATTTAAAGGAAAGCACAATGGGTAAAGAAGAAAAAACCAAATACTCAGCAGATGAATTGATAGAATTTGAAGGAATCATCAATGAGAAACTGGGAAAAGCAAGAAAAGAGCTTAACTATATCAAGGAAACTCTTAGTAGAAGTAATGACAGCGGTACTGACAATACTTCCGGTACAAGTAAGTTACTGGAAGATGGTGCAGATACTATGG
The DNA here is from genome assembly GCA_965365715.1 of uncultured Cyclobacteriaceae bacterium. GTDB lineage: Bacteria > Bacteroidota > Bacteroidia > Cytophagales > Cyclobacteriaceae > JAGTVG01. The sequence goes on from CBDUCT010000046.1 coordinate 10,938, forward strand.
AAAAGGAAAGCCTTAGCCAGCTGGCTGCCAGACAACAGAAATTCATCAATAACCTTGAGAATGCTCTTATCAGAATAAAGAATGGAACCTACGGTATTTGTGTCGATACCGGTAAGCTGATCAGCAAAGAACGACTCAGAGCGGTTCCGCATACAATGCATTGTATAGAAGCTAAGCTTGCTCAGAAGAAATAATTGGACTTTCTTTCCAATCATATCGAGGCACTGATATTTTCCTCCCCTAAGCCAATAAAGAAGGAAGAAATAAAGAATTGCCTCACGGAGATGTTTGATGCCGATATCCCGGATAAGGATATTGAACAGGCAATAAAAGTAATATCAGAAAAATATAAAGAAGACTCCTACTCATTCCGGGTGGAGCATTTAGGCGGAGGTTATCAATTCCTGACCAAGCCCGAATATCAGTCGAGTATCGGGATACTTTTAAAACAACAATCCAAAAAGAGACTGTCAAACTCTGCGCTGGAGACTTTATCCATTATAGCTTATAAGCAACCCGTAACAAAATCTCAAATTGAACAGATCAGGGGTGTTAATTGTGATTATACAACCCAGAAACTACTTGAAAAGGAACTGATTGAGATCCTGGGAAAGGCAGATACGATCGGACGACCTTTACTCTATGGTACTTCCCCTAAATTTATGGAGTATTTTGGTATTAACGATCTTAGTGAACTTCCAACACCAAAGGATTTCAGTTCTGAAGATAATACTATTGGCGAAGAAAGGATTGAAGACTAATCCGTATGAATTATTCTTTCGATCAATGAAAAAAAGAAGCAGGAAACGTTCAAGGCCCGGCACGTTTGATCCCAACTCCAAGCCCGGGAAGGCCAGATCACCGGAGTATCAGTTCCTGAGAAAACCAAAGAAAGGAGAAAGCTCCGTATCTGAGATACGACTTAATAAATTCATCGCAAACTCAGGTATTTGCTCACGACGGGAGGCCGATGTACTGATCCTGAATGGCGACATAAGAGTAAATGGGAAAGTCGTATTCGAACTGGGTACCAAAATAAAACCAAGCGATAAGATACAATACAAAGGGAAAGTCCTCAGGCGTGAGAAATTTATATATATCCTGCTTAATAAGCCGAAAGACTTCATAACAACCACAGATGATCCGCAAAAAAGAAAGACCGTTATAGACCTGGTAAAAAACCATATTCCTGAACGTGTATTCCCGGTGGGACGGTTGGATAGAAATACCACGGGTTTATTGATCCTTACCAATGATGGAGAATTATCTGAAATTCTAGCCCATCCTTCTTACAATATCAAGAAAGTCTATGAAGTACATCTTGATAAACCTGTTCAGCAGGATGATATCGATGCAATGGATAAAGGAATAGTGTTGGAAGACGGATCTGTAAAAATTGATGCTTTGGAGGTGATATCTCCTGATGCCAGAACCATAGGAATTGAAATTCATAGCGGAAGAAACAGAATCGTAAGACGGATCTTTGAAAGCCTTGGCTATAAGGTAGTTCGTCTTGATCGTGTCATGTATTCCTTCCTGACCAAGAAAGATCTGCCAAGAGGCAAATGGAGATTTCTGAAAGAATTTGAAGTGATCAGGCTGAAACAACTTGGGAAAAAGCGGAAAAGACAATAGATCCTTAAAGCTTTCAGCTCATTACTTTTTCTATCAAAACAGGAATAAACAATCCTATTATTCGGTTATCTGAGCCTTTTCAATCAACCATGTATTGTAGAAAATTCATTATAATATTTTTTTACTCTGAAACATATCATTAAATTTCAGTTGTTGAATTGAGTAAACCTATACAATTGATCATGAGAAAAATATTTTTAATTTTCAGCTTTTTTATATTATCCATTTCATTAAGCCTGACAGCTCAGGAAAAGAAGGTAGAAACTTTGGCGATAGGACAAAAGGCGCCGGACTTTGATCTTATGGGTGTTGATGATAAGAGATATACATTGGCTTCTTTCAGTGAACATAATATTCTTGTGATCCTGTTTACCTGTAATCACTGTCCTACAGCCCAGGCTTATGAAGACAAATTCATTGATTATGTAAATCATTACCGGAATAAGGGCGTTGGATTCGTGGGCATTTCTCCCAATAGTCCGGGGGCCCTGAGCCTGTCTGAGCTCGGTTATTCGGATATGGGAGATGATTTTGAAGATATGAAGGTCAGGGCAAAGGACAAGAAATATAATTTCCCATACTTATACGATGGAGATACTCAGGAAGCCTCTCTTCAATATGGCCCGGTGGCTACACCCCATGTATTTATATTTGATAAAGAAAGAAAACTACAATACGCCGGCAGGATCGATGATACTGAAAATCCCTACATCGAGCCCAGGGAAAAAAATATGGAAGAAGCGCTGGATGCCATGCTGGCCGGAGAAGCAGTTAAAGTACCCACTACCAAAACTTTCGGTTGTTCGGTGAAGTGGGCCTGGAAAGATGAATGGAAGAAAAAACTTCTTGTCGATTGGGCGAATGAACCTGTCACACTGGAAGAGATCTCTGCAGAAGGTATACAGAATGAAATCAGGAATGCAGGTGATAATCTGAAGTTAATTAATATCTGGGCCACCTGGTGTGGCCCCTGTGTGATAGAATTCCCGGATTTTATAACTATTGACAGGATGTACAGGGGAAGGGATTTTGAATTTATCTCAATCAGTGGTGACAAAATCAATAATAAGGAGAAAGCACTAAAATTTTTAACCAAGAAGGAGGCATCCAATACTAATTATATTTTCAGTGGTGAAAATTCCTATGATCTGATTGAAGCCGTAGACAAAGACTGGCAGGGAGCACTTCCCTATACTCTATTGATTGCCCCGGGGGGAGAGATCATTTATAAAGTGGACGGTCCAATAGATCCACTGACTGTTAAAAGAGAAATCGTTGACTACTTAGGTCGCTATTATGCTGATGATAAATAAATAATTTAAAACTATGGAAAAGAAGAATTTTTTACCTCACATGTTTATGTCTTTTATGCTCTGCCTGGGTGCTGCAAACCTTGCTGCTCAAGAGCAATTAAATGATGAAGATATTCTTAAACTATATGATGGTCTTCGTGTCGCCGATGTATCCGATGGCCTTGATATGGTTGGCTTAAGGGATGTTATGATCATGGGCACTGAGATTGAAGCGCTCTGGAAGAATATTGATGACCTTTCACATATTTTCCGTGGGATCGCAGTTACCGCCCGATATGTTCCTACAAATAAGGTTGTTAAAAATCCAATGGAAGCGGATGAGTTCAGGAAGTGGGAAGGCAACTGGTATGGGAATATTTCCCCTGAACCTTTTGTGGAATTGCTGAAACCCGGTTCTGCACTGGTGCTGGATGTTCAGGGTGACGGTGACACAGGATCAGTAGGCTCAAATAATGGTCTGATGTGGGTCAGTAAAGGATGCGTTGGCATCGTATCAAGTGGAGGAATCAGGGATACCGATGAAGTGATTAAACAGAAAATTCCGGTTTATCTGGATCATGCAAACCGGGGCCGTGGTATACGTCCTGGCCGAAACGAAATTGAATCAGTGAATAAGCCCGTAACAGTAGGTGGAGTACTGGTTTATCCCGGCGATGTAGTCGTCGCTGATGGTGACGGTGTGGTTATAGTTCCGAGAGAACATGCACAAAAAGTAGCTGAATAT
>CBDUCT010000047.1:0-14409 GCA_965365715.1 uncultured Cyclobacteriaceae bacterium
TCATACCATCTGGTCCCCCCCATACCTTCCGGTATTGAAATTACGACTCTTTCATTGCTGATATCTCCGGTTTCCAGATTATAATCCCATGCACGTACATTTCCAAGCGGGGTATCAATATAATACATGTTTTTATGATCTTTTGACCATATAATGCCATTGGAAACAGTGACGCCTCCGAAAACTTCCCTGTATGAACCGTCAGGCCAGATGGTATACAAGGAAGCTGCTCCTTTTATGAATTTCAGGGACATAGAGCCTACCCATAGCCGGCCGGCGGGATCACATTTCCCGTCGTTGAACCGAATGGTATCCAGTTCCTCCAGCGGATTACATATCATTTTCATTTCTTCACTTTCAAGGTCAAGATGGAAAATGCCATTTTCAAGTGCGACAATGGCACCGCCTGATTTCGCTGGAACGACAGTTCCTATACGCTCTTTAACATCTATCACCCTGTTGCTTTTTGTCACCGGATCATAGATATTTAGTTTCCGGCCCTCGATATCAACCCACCAGAATGTATTTGTTTCATGGTTCCAGATTGCCCCTTCGCCAAGACTGGCAGGGATATCCAATTCCAATTTCGCTTTGAATATTTCCATGGTATTATCTTTTGAATTTTCAGCATTCCCGGAGGGTTTCCGTGTACAGGATATCATCACAGGTATCAACAGAATAAATAAAAGTATGGTCTTCATGATTTCCTATTACTCATTATAACTCCACAGCAGCTCTATCGTTTCGCCACCAATCCCTTCAGTATTCACATAAGCAAAACGTCCTGAGCCGGGTTTTCCTTTTTCCCCCCAGCCACCGGACATGGAGATCTTATAGCCCCGGTCCTTAAAATACTGGATCGCTTTATCCATATCCGGAACACTGAATCCCAGGTGCTGAAATCCTTCACCGTATTTCTTAATATGATCTTCATAGACCGTTGGTGCTTTCAGGGGGATACACCATTCGTAGACGATATTGCCATATCTGTACCAACCAAGCTTCATGTCAAAATCAGCAGGTTCTTCATAGTATTGTTTTCCCCAGGTCTCCCCGTGGGTGATCTGCATGGCAGGGAAACCAAGGGATTCCCAATATGCGGATACTTTATCTGAACTTGATTCTTTAATTGCAAAAGCAAATTGATTGAACTTCATCCCAAGGTCATTGCTTATTTCGTAATTATCGAATACTGAAGCCCTCCCATTCTGGAATCCGATAACATATTTGCCTTTTTTGCCTGTCTGCATATAGGTTATTCGGATAGCTTGATTTTCAATCATTATCTGCCCATCCTGAAGGACCTTTACACCCGCGTTGTTTAGTCTTTCAACTTCTTTAGCCAGGTCTACCTGATAGGGTACATTGTGCAAAAGGGCAAATACACCATTTCCATTTTTCTTTAAAAATTCAGAAAAAGCACTCGTCCCCCTTATAGGTTGTACCCATAGAATTCTGGCGCCACCCAGATATCCTGTGTAAAGATGGACTTCAGTTTCTGTCACCTCACTCTTATAAGTCAATTTGTTGAGTTTCAAGCGTCCCTGGTCTTTTATGGATTTAAAGCCGATGCTTTTCCAACCTTCCGCTACAGCCTGAACATCATTAACAACCCATATAATAAGACTGACTTCACTATAAAATTCTTCTGGTTGACTGTTTGCAGATAGGCTCATGCCCAGAAACAGAATCGGGATTATTATCTTTTTATACATATTTATAACATTAAAAAGTAAACAACCTTAATTTACCCACATGAATTGGACATTAAAAATTATCATCCCAAAATTTATATCTACAGGCAAAAGAAGATTTGGAATCAGAGATTTTAAATTAATTGATTTTTAATATAAATTGATAAAAAATCTTATTACTGATGTACCTGGGATTCGTCATAATGCTTGTAGCAGGATTTTTAAATCCATATCCTGCTTATCTGAATGATTCAGCAGATGTTCTTAAAGTGAAAGTTACAGGGAAGGCAGAGGATTATATCTTCTCAGTGACGCTGGAAAGTCCGGATACCGGTTGTGATCAATATGCCAACTGGTGGGAAGTGATCACCACCGGGGGCGACCTCCTTTATCGTCGAATACTGGGCCATAGTCATGTTAATGAACAGCCTTTTACACGATCCGGAGGACCGGTTCACATTTCTGCTGACGAGGAAGTGATTATCCGGGCACATATGAATAATACAGGCTATGGAGGGAAGGTGCTGAGAGGATCCATAAAAGCCGGATTTGATCCGGTTGTGCTGAAAAAGGGATTTGCCGGAAACCTTGAAACTGATGAACCCCAACCATCAGGCTGTGCATTTTAAATAAATATTAATGAAGAATATATTTTTCCATTTTATCATATTTTTTATAGTTACGATATTCTCCTGTACCCGGGAGACTGAACAGGATACTTTCATTGGATTTGATTTTCAACCTAACATTCTATGGATCACATGTGAGGACATGAGCCCCCGTTTAGGTTGTTATAATGATCCTGTTGCTAGAACACCGACGATAGATAAATTAGCCTCCCAGGGCATCAGGTATACCAATGCTTATTCCATATCGGGTGTATGCGCTCCAAGCCGGTCTGCATTGATCACCGGGATGTATCCCACCACCATCGGATCCATGCATATGAGGACCATGACACGAACTTCCGCGATTGACCAGATCACAGATCCGGAATTACTAGCCATTCCAACCTACGAAGCAGTACCCCCTCCGGAAGTGAAGTGTTTCACGGAATACCTTAGGGCTAAGGGTTACTATTGTTCGAATAATTCAAAGGAGGATTACCAGTTCAGACGGCCTGTAACAGCCTGGGATGAAAGCAGCCGTAAGGCACACTGGAGGAACCGCAGCCCAGGCCAGCCTTTTTTCTCCGTGTTCAATTTTACCGTTACCCATGAATCGCAGGTTTGGGCCAGGGCAGGGGATACCCTGATCACTGATCCAGGTAAGGTAGAAGTGCCGCCCTATTATCCTGACAGCCCGGTAATCAGAAGGGATATTGCCAGGCATTATGATAATATCGCCCTGATGGATGCACAGGTTAATGATTTACTCAAGCAATTGAAAGATGATGGATTGGAGGATAGCACTATAATTTTCTTTTATAGTGATCATGGTGATGGATTTCCGAGGGCAAAAAGGTGGATCTACGATTCAGGGATCAAGGTACCCCTCCTCATCAAATACCCTGATAATAGACAGGCCGGCGAGGTCATTGATGAGCTGGTAAGTTTCGTGGATTTTGCACCTACAGTACTTTCTTTAACCGGTATTGATATTCCGGATCACCTCCTGGGGCAGGCTTTTGCAGGTTTACAAAAAGCTGGGGCCAGGGATTATATTTATGCTGCCAAGGACCGGATGGATCCAGCCATGGATAACCAGCGGGCGGTAAGGGATAAGCGATATAAATACATCAGGAATTACATGCCTGAACGTCCCTATGTTCAATTTTTACCTTATAGAGACCAGATGGCGCTTATGCAGGAATTATTCAGATACGAAAAGGAAGGTAAACTGGATCAGACTCAGGCCCTGTGGTTTCAGAAGACAAAACCCATTGAGGAATTATATGATACATGGGAGGATCCATATGAGGTGAATAACCTGGCCGGCGATCCAAGATTCAATGATATTCTTGAACGGCTGCGTGAAAAACACCTGGAGTGGCAAGAAGAAACAAAGGATTGGGGACTTATCCCCGAAACAGAATTAATCAGGGAGTTATGGCCACCCGATGGTATTCAACCTGTTACACGCGAACCGGATATTATACTGGAAAATCTGGAAGATCCTGATAAACTCAAAGTGATAATCAGTTGTGATACAGATGGAGCTTCAATAGGGTATATGCTGAATGATACAGGGAGGTGGCTGCTTTATTCAGGTCCCTTAGAAGTTCCGGGAGATACCAAAATATCCGTACAGGCAATTCGGATCGGATATAAACCCAGTCCAGTAGTTACAAGAGAATTGTTAACATCCATTGATATGTTATAGGGAGGACGGGATTTTCTGTAATTACTTATCCAGTTCCTTGATCTTCTTTCTGAGGAATTCTGAAAACGGATCACAGAATTCTTTTCTTTTCAGTCCGTATTCAACAATTGTTTTCAGGTAATCCATTTTATTACCGATATCATACCTTACGCCTTCAATGATAGAAGCCATTACCGGCTCACGTTTGGTTTGATACATCAGGGCATCTGTCAACTGGATCTCATTGTTTTTCCCCCTTGGGGTATTTTCAAGTGCCTTATATATATCAGGAGTAAGGATATACCTTCCGGCTATGGCCAGGTCAGACGGCGCTTCCTTAATACCGGGTTTTTCAACAAACTCACTAATATCCAGGATCGTATCACTAATTTTTTTACCACCAATAATTCCATATCTGGATACTTTATCCTTCGGTACCCGCTCCACAGCCACTATTGAACTCCTGTATTGAGCATAGGCATCAATAAGCTGTTGAGTTACCGGCATAACAGAATCGATTATCGTATCGCCCAGCAATACGGCAAAGGGTTCGTTTCCGGTATGAAACCTGGCATAATAAATGGCATCTCCCAATCCATTTATTTCCTTCTGGCGGATATAATGTATATTGGCCATCTCCGCAAGATGCCTGATCTCATTGAATAATCCATTTTTATCATCTTCTTCCAGCCGGGTTTCAAGTTCGGGGTTCCTGTCGAAATGATCTTCAATGGCACGTTTTCCTTTCCCTGATATGATTAGAATATCCTCTATCCCGGAATCAACAGCTTCCTGTACTACAAACTGTATCGTTGGTGTATCAATAATTGGAAGCATTTCCTTTGGTTGCGCCTTGGTGGCCGGAAGGAATCTTGTGCCTAATCCTGCTGCGGGTATTACTGCTTTATTAATCATCTTAAAAAATATGTGGTTTAATTACTCTTGCATTTATTGCTTTCAATTCTATAATGAGTTTTTTAAGCATATCGTCATCTTTGTAAATACCAATGATCGAGCCTCCTGAACCGGTAAATTTAGCTGAGGCTCCACAGGCCCTGGCGGTTTCAACCATTTCCATGTTGCTGTCACTGATATTCATTACTTTTCGCCTTTCATCAAAGTTTTCATTCATCAATTGGAAAAGGCGTTTATGATCACGCTTTAGTATGGCCTCCCTGCCCTCTTCTGCCAGTGCTGCAATCCTGTTCAACGAGGACAAAGCTACTTCGTCTCCTTTCTCATACCTGGCCTTCAGATCATTAAAAACCGCTCCTGAAACCTTTCCGAGATCAGTCTTATAAGCAATATAAAGTTTGGGCAATAACCTTGGATCGAGTCTATCGTATTTGCCATATCCCCTTTTCTCGAGTGACTTGCGTTCAAAATCCATATAAACACAGCCTTCATACACCTGGATAACCCTGTCCTGAAGGCCTGCGTTTATACCTAATTCTTCAACCTCGGTGGCCAGAATAATAGTCGGGAGCAACTCATCAGGAATGGATACCTGGTAGAATTGCATTAAGGCCCGAAAGGTTGCAGTTACAATAGCTGAGGAGCCTGCCAGGCCAACTTGTCGCGGAATAGAGGAATGAAATCTGACTGTAAAATTCTTCCCGTTCAGTTTGATGTTATTCTGAACGCAGTACTCTGCGAATTTTTTGATAGAAGCTTTTACCAGTCTTGAAGCTCCGTAATAACCAGTCAGATTTACTGATTCAACAAGGTCATGGATATTTTTGTAGATATTCAGATCCTGGTCCATAGGTTCGATATGCAGCTCAGGGGTCTCGTATAAAGATATATGAGCGCCAAAGTTCCTTACTACTATGGAAATGGTTTTGCCGTAATATCCGTCTGAAGGATTTCCCAGCAGACCTGCTCGTGCAAATGCCCTTGTTTCAATGATCATTACCTGATATTCTTATTTCCTTAACAGCGCTTCGGCCTCTTTATTAAAGCTTAAGGTTGTTTGTGGGAATGGGATATTAATACCTTCATTATCGAAAGTAACTTTTATTTTTTCCTGAAGGTCAAAATATACATTCCAATAATCAGGATTATTTACCCATACTCTCAAGGAAATGATCACAGCGCTGTCGGCCATGGATAGAACCACAATCTGAGGTTCTGGTTCATTTAAAATCTGTTTATTTGCAGCTATTATATCTGAGATCACTTTCTTAGCTTTTGATATATCATCTTCATAACCAATGGATGCATCTATCACGAGGCGTCTGGTATCCTGGGCGGAAAAGTTAACAATAGTAGAAGCAGCCAATTGACCATTAGGTATAAATACTACCTGGTTGTCAGGTGTATGAAGCACTGTATTGAAGATCTTGATCTGGTCGACGGTCCCCATTTCACCAACAGCTTTAATGAAATGGCCCTTTTCAAATGGCTTAACCGTTAATAAGATTACTCCCCCTGCAAAATTGGCCAGACTGCCTTGTAAGGCCAGACCAATGGCGAGACCTGCGGAACCCAGAATAGCCAGGAAAGAAGAAGTGGCCACACCTAAAATTCCAATGATCGGGATCAGGACCATCACTTTTAAGGTTATATTGATCAGATTGGCCAGGAAAGGTCGAAGCGATTCATCCATTTCCCTCTTCTTCATTACCCGATTCAAAAAACCCGTAAATCTATTGATGACCCAGAATCCTACAATAAGCAGAACAATGGCAAGTACAAATTTGCCGCCAAATTGAATCAAAAGATCCTGTGCTGAATCCCAATATTGTTCAAGTTTACTTAATTCAAGTTCTTCCATAATGGTTTCAATTTTAAGGTTAAAGGTTAGGTTGATTTTAAATCAATCTAGCGAAAATACTGCCTTAATCATAATCAAACAATTAATAAATGGGTTAACTTGCTAAAAATATTGTCGTAAATTTCGTACTCGAATTAAGCAAAATGTCATTCTTTGAAAATATATATGGGAAACTGTTTCCAGCTAATAGAAAGGTTGGTATTTATGAAGTGCTGAACCGGGATCAGATTTTTTTGAATAGTTACCAGGAATGGAATACGAAGTCAGACTGTATAAAGTTGAAAGAGGATCTGTTAAAATCCTGGGATTTCAAATTAAAAGATTTGAATCCACCACTGGATATAATCACTTATCTTACAGATTATGCAAATGGATTTACTTTGTATCCCGCAAATGATGATCACCGCAATTCCATGAGCTATTTAATGGAATATATGAAAGATAAGTTAATAAAATATTCGTATCGCCTTGTGCATTCAACACGAAAGATAGATGAAAAAAAAGAGGGTATTGAGATTGTTGAGAAATATTATCTCAAACCACCTTTTCCTGTTAAAGTTCCGTATGACCAGATTTATGGTAATGTTGAGATTGAGGTTTTAAAGCTCAATCAACAAGAAAAGAGATTAAAATTCCTTGTTTCGGTGTATTCTGACAGAAATTATACCAAACCTCTGGCTTTCCGGGAATTATTAAGCTATTTATTCGACAATTGATATAATATCATAATTTTTAAACCCTTCCATCGTATAATAATTAAATTAAAATATGATCGCTATGAAAAAATATGTTACACTTACTTTTTTACTAACTGTATTTTTCCTGAATGCCAATGGCCAGGGTTTTTTAAAAACCTCACTGGAGATAACCATCCGTGACCGCCTGGGTAATACGGTTGAAGGGGTTAAAGTGAAATTATACAAAACCCAAGAAGACTTTCAAAGTGATGTTAACTTTATTCAGGAACCCCTTGAAACCAATAACAAGGGAAAGGTTGTTTTTAAAAATCTGGAGTCGGTTCCATATTATATAAGCGCAGTTAAGGGAGATAATAATAACTATGGAGATGGGGAAATGGTTGATACACTTGTAGCCAACCGGAAAAACAAAGTCACCATTATTATTCGTTAGCCATCTTATCAGAAAATTTTTCTGGCAAGATGATATCGGTTCTTTAGGAGGGGATGGCTGGTATTCGCTTTATTAATAAGTGTTTATATTTTATGGTATTCTCTTTATCAAATATCGATCAGTGAGGATTTAATAATATTCTCATTATCTATGAGCGATCAGCAGGGGTATTCGGCGGTTTTCAATTATGCGTCGTGCTACACTCGGAATGATCAGGTTTGAGATCGTGCTCCTTCCATAAGCACCCATTGTAACAAGAGGATCTTCCACGCTTTCTGCAAAATTCAATATTTCCTTGGACGTATTATATCCATTCAATAATTGTAATCCTACATTTCTAAAATGCTCTTTGACCAGCTCCATGAGTAATTTTTCATTTCGTATTTCTTCATCTGCACTAGGGGAGACAGTCAGGATGGTTGTAATTTTATCCTTAACGGCAAAATCAAAGAGGTTACTGAAGGCCCGGATGGCAAAAACTGATGATTCTTTACCATCATAAGTTAACACAATGTTCTTGATTGGTTTAATATTCTCAGGAACGATCATAACAGGGCAGCGGCTCCCTTTAAGAATTTGATAAAGGAGTGAGGTATCCTTTTTTCTGGTTACATGGTTGAAGAAGATTTCATAGCTGAGAATGAGCAGATCGGCATATGTTGTCTGTTTTATCAATTCATGTGCGGTGATCTTAAAGTTGTTGTATATCTGATATCGTATCTTCGCATGTTTCACGCCTTTCTCGAAGGAAGAGATAACCTCTGCTTTCTGGCTGTCCTCTTCTGACAAATGATCAATATCTCCCGGATTGTTATCGATCATCGATGCTTCTTTCACATAACTGCTCACTTTTGAGGTGTATGCCAGGTCTTTTACGACAAAGGCAAGAAAGAGATGATCTGATAATTTGGGAAGAAAATCGTTAGCTACTGTAACAACATCATTGACGAACGATGATTTCTCCTCTAATGCGACTAAGATTTTTGCCATTTCCTTCTCCCTAAATTTTCAGTTTACATGTCCAGACCGGTCTTTTGGCATGATTTACAATATCTTCTGCAATACTACCACTGAGCAGATGCATGATACCTGTCCTGCCATGTGTTGCCAGTGCGATCATATCGGCTCCTATATCTTCACAGAAATATATTATACCATCCTCTTCGATGTAGTCATTATAAATATTTAACGAATAATTGCTGATATTATATTTCTCGACAAAGATTTTCATCTCCTTAAAAATAGTCCGGTTTGTTTCAAAATTATTCGGAGTATTGATCTTGACGAGATGTAATTTGGCTTTAAAAATATCCTGTAACTTAAACAACTCTTCCACCACATGCGCCTGGTCGCCTTCAAAGTTAGAGGCAAAGGCAATATTATGGATCTTCGTATAGTCGCGTTTCTTTTTAATTGTGATTACCGGGCATTTTGCATGCCTTACAACCTTTTCGGTATTTGAACCGATCAAGACTTCCTCCAATCCGGTAGCACCTTTTGTACCCATAATCACCAGATTGATATTTTCCTGTTCAATTTTCTCAGCAATTACAAAATACGGATTACCAACTTCCACGACTTGCTTTATCTTTACAGTTCCCGGTTCCAGCCTCTGCGTCATGGCCCGGATCTCATCCTTTGACCGGCTCAATAAATTGTTAATAAAGGATTCATCCAGATTGTCCAAAGGAGGTTCTGCGCCACCGATAACGTTCATCCCCCCTCCCCATACGGAAGATAATCCGGGATAATCGACAACATTGATGAGAATAATCTCAGCGGTACTCTTTAAGGCAATCTGATAAGCAAAGTCCAGTGCATATCCTGCCTGTTCAGAAAAATCAGTTGGAACTAAGATCTTTTTCACATTAAAAGAATTTATAGGATAGACTAAACGTACCTGTCCTGTTTTGGTGCAAATTAAGGAAAATCACGAAAAATATGTAATGATGGCTATCAGCGCAAAATATGATTTATGTCATATGGGCTGAAAGGCCTGGATTTAAATACCGTAGAAGTCTGCTTCTTTTACAAGTCCCTGGGGATCAAGCACTTTTATTTTCTTTCCCTGAAGGGAAATCAATTCCTGGGTTTTAAATTCCGACAGTAACCTGATCACTGTTTCAGTTGCAGTACCGATAATATTGGCCAGGTCTTCACGGGATAAGGCGATATCAATTAAAGTACTGTTTTCTTCACCTTCCATTCCGTATGATTCTTTGAGCATTAACAATGTGGCAGCCAGGCGTTCTCTAACGGATTTTTGAGCAATAGTGACGAGTTTTTGCTCCATGATACCCAGGTCATCACAAAGTTTCTGCATCATACGCTTAAAAAACCTGGGGTTATTATTCAATATATTCAGAAAATCAGCTTTGGGGATGTAGCATATGGCCCCTTCTTCAATTACAGTGGCGGATGCGTTATAGAATTCTTCCGAAATCAAGGCACGATAACCAATGAAATCACCTGCTTTCGCCAGGTTAAGGATCTGCTCCTTACCATCAGAAGTAATTTTGTAAACCTTTACTTTCCCGGAATTCAGGCAGAATAAACCCATCGGACGGGTTCCTTCATAGTACAGAGTCTGTCCCTTCTTATACATGATACATGATTTATGTATATCCAGGGATTCGAGATCGTCCTGGTTCAAGTCAGAAAAAAGGGAATCTTTTTTACTTGCGCAGAAAGCGCAGCTTATTTTGATGTTCTTTTTTGTAGCCAAGTTTCTACTGATTTTTCCGCAAATTTACTCACTATTAAGCTAGTATCCAATAAGATATACTGGCTAAATTCCAAATTTAGAAAGTATTTCATAATTGTTTTTATAGCTCTTATTTTTAAATCCAATTCTAAAAATAATTCTATTATCAGTGTAATGATAACAGTTTAATAGAAAATTTTGTTTAAAAAAAATAATCAGGCCAAATGTGAAATTTATTTAATCAATAATCCAATCCCAAATAGAAGGGTAAAGATCAGACTGGAAATGGCCATTTTTTTTAGACTGGGATCCAATTCTGATGCTGTTGTTTTATTTTTTACATCAGAACCATTCTTTATGAATAATGGTAAGGAGATAATAAACAGAAATTGAAAAGGCGAATCATAGTTAATAATCACATAAATAACCGCAAGACCGAATCCGACACCAAGCAATAACCAGTGATATATTACAGCTTTTTGCCTTCCGATCCTGACAGGGATAGACTTTTTACCGGCAAGATTATCAGATTCAATATCACGGATGTTGTTGACATTTAAAACGGCGGTGGCAAAAAATCCGGATGTCAGTGCAGGAAGTATATGATCCGGGTTAAGATACCCCGAAAACAGAAAGCATGTGCCCAGAACTCCAAGTAATCCGAAAAACAGTAATACAAAGAGGTCTCCAAACCCGGCATAACCATATGGATTTTTCCCCATGGTATACCCCATGGCAGCCAGTATAGCTGCTATTCCGAGTAAGAGGAAGATAAAAAAGGACGCATCCAAATTCTCAATGGCTGTGAGAAGAAGTAATGTGCCGGATGATAAGGATAGAATAGCTGTTATTGATATCGCTATCTTCATTGACCTAGCTGAAATACTCCCTGATTGAACACTCCTTTCAGGCCCTTTTCGTATAATATTGTCGGCACCATGCAAAGAATCACCATAATCATTGGCAAGATTAGAAAGTATTTGGAGAAAAATGGTTGTCATTGCTGCCAAAATGAAGATGGATAGATTGAAGAGGCCTTCATCAGCAGCAAGAAATGAACCCATAGCAATACTGGCAAGTGCCAATGGAAGCGTGCGTAATCTGACAGCCTGCATCCAGGCCATAAATTTTTGTGATGAACTCATCTCTATTCAATCAGGATAAAATGCTGTAACCAGGTATTTACTGTTTAATTGGATTGCAGCTTTACATAATACAGGCGGCCATTGGCAACGAATGTATATCAGGGATGCACCCCTTTTATCCTGTTACTTTATTTTCGAAATGATATCGTCAGATAAAGGTTCTACTTTTGAAGGGTAAAAAGCCACCAGCTCTCCCTTTTCATTCACCAGGTATTTGCAGAAATTCCAGCTGGGTGCTTCATTATTCCAGCCATTATACTTTTCCTCTGATAACCAGTGGTATAAAGGATTCATATCATCTCCTTTTACCGATATCTTTTCAAACATCTGAAAGGTTACACCGTAATTCTGCGAGCAGAAAAGGGCTATTTCTTCATTTGTTCCCGGTTCCTGTTTGCCGAAATTGTTGGCAGGGAAACCAAGAATAGTTACTGAATTACCATAAAGTTCGTGCAACTTCTGCAGATCTTCGTATTGTCGCGTATACCCGCATTTCGATGCTACATTTACAAGCAATACTTTCTTACCCTTGAAGGTAGTGAAATCAATAGTAGAGCCATCGATTGCTTTCATCTTAAAATCATAAAAGCTTTCAGGAACGTCAGCTGTCATTTCAGGACCGGTAAAGGACAATTGTATTATTGCGATGACAATCAAGCTAAGCATTAATCTTTTCATAATTTTTATTATTTACATTCTTTCAGGGACATCAATACCTAATAAACTCATTCCATGTTTAATTGTTCTGGCCGTCAGGCTTGACAGTGACACACGGAAATTTCTTCTATCCACATTATTTTCTTTAAAGATAGAAACTTCTGTATAAAAACGGTTATAATTTTTAGCCAATTCAAAACAGTAATTTGCGATTATTGACGGGGCAAAGTTCTCTGACGCTTCCGTCATGTCTTTCCTGTATTCATTCAGAGTGGCAATCAGATCCCTTTCTGTTTCATGCAAATCCCATTCCAGGTTTACATGGGATTGATCCGGATCTATATTTAATTCTAAAGCTTTTCTGAGAATAGCAGAAATTCTCGCATGGGTATACTGGATGAATGGCCCCGTGTGACCCTGGAATTGTATAGATTCCTCCGGATTGAACATCATCCTTTTCCTGGGATCAATTTTTAAAAGAAAATACTTTAAAGCACCCAGTGCAAGAACCTTGTATAATTGCTCAGCCTCTTTTTCTGAGAAATCATCGATCTTGCCCAGTTCAGCGGTTTTGATCCTGGCTGTTTCAACCATTTCCTCCACCAGGTCATCAGCATCAACTACTGTTCCTTCCCTCGATTTCATTTTCCCACTGGGAAGATCCACCATTCCATAACTTAGATGATGTAATCCATCTGCATAGGGACGTCCCAGTTTACGGAGGATCATAAATAAAACATCGAAATGATAATTCTGCTCATTACCTACGACATATACAGACTGATCAAAATCAGATTCCCTGTATTTTAAATCTGCTGTTCCCAGATCCTGGGTCATATATACAGAGGTTCCGTCTGATCGTAGCAGTAGTTTTTCATCAAGACCCTCATCGCTCAGATCCACCCACACTGAACCATCCGGTTTTTTGTAGAATAATCCCTTTTCCAGTCCTTCAGCTACGATATCCCTTCCCAGGATATAAGTTTCGGATTCATAATATGTCTTGTCAAAATCAACACCGATGGTTTTGTAAGTAGCGTTGAACCCATCATATACCCAACCGTTCATTCTTTTCCAGAGTTCAATTACCTCCGGGTCTTTCTTTTCCCATTTGATCAGGTAATCCTGTGCCTCAAGCATTAAGGGGGCATTTTTTGCCGCGTCTTCCCTGGCCATTCCCTCCCGGACCATTTGCTCAATTTGCTTTTTATATTCCTGGTCAAATTTTACATAGTATTTACCTACGAGGTGGTCGCCTTTGATGTCAGAGGTATCTGGAGATTCTCCATTGCCAAAATTCCTGTAGGCAACCATAGATTTGCATATATGGATACCCCTGTCATTAACCAGGGTAACTTTTTCCACATGATTACCGGTAGCCTTCAATATTTCGGAGACAGAATACCCCAGAAAGTTATTTCGTAAGTGACCAAGATGCAGGGGCTTGTTGGTATTTGGACTGGAATATTCAACCATTATCTTCTGCTTATTTGCCTCTATCTGTTCCCAGGAGGGGGTGATATAATCAAATTCAAAAGATTCAAGCCAGGTCCTGTCGTTTATGACCAGATTCAGAAATCCTTTTAATACATTGTATGAGCTAACAATACCTGAAGATCCCTTGAGAAAGGAGCCCAGAAGCTCTGCCGTTTCCTCCGGTCTCTTTTTCGTAATTTTTAAATAGGGAAATACAATAAAGGTATGGCTTCCCTCAAATTCCCTGTTCGTTGGCTGTAATTTGATATCAGCTGGTTCTATCTTATAATCAAATAATTCTTTGAAAGCTTTGGAGAAAGAAGTTTTAAGAATTGAATCTATATTCATTATCAGTATGAAATGTAAATTATATTAAATTGATTATTCCATAATTGCATAATTCGGGGTGCAAATTTCGTAAATAAAAATCAAATTAATCGAAATAATTGCCTTAGTGATTGATTATTTTTTCAGAAGCTTCCAGCAAGTCCCTCGCAACATAGTCGGTTTTTGTATCCTTGGCCT
>CBDUCT010000048.1:0-14316 GCA_965365715.1 uncultured Cyclobacteriaceae bacterium
GTTGAAAGGGTAATGGAGATACTGGGCATCATGATGATGAGACTCAAAAAATCATGGTCACTAATATCAAGGTGTGGCGCCTCCTTACTTCGAAACGCATTTTTGAGCTCCTGCACAGATTCTAGAACATTATGATCTTCTAGAATAATGCTTATTTCGTTGACGGTTAACATAATGGTCAGTATTTATCTAATCTAAAGTTAAAATAATTAATACGCATTCCCTCAATATTTCTTTGCCAATTTGACGTCCGATTTCGAACATTAATACCTCAAATCCGTACAACATTATTGTACTATTTATAAAATTTTATTAGATTCCCCTGGTTGTCAAGCATTTAGAATTTTGGTATAGTTATAGATAGATGCTCGCTGGAAAAGTATGCCTTAATTATGATAGAATTAAAAGAGATAAGAAAGTCCTACGACGTGGGGAAGCAGAAGCTTGAAGTATTAAAAAGTATTGATTTGAATATTGAAGCCGGGGAACTGGTTTCCATAATGGGCTCTTCCGGATCGGGCAAGTCTACCCTTCTGAACATAATTGGAATACTTGATGAATATGATTCCGGAGACTATATCCTTAATAATACCCTGATCAAAAACCTTTCTGAGCGAAAAGCCGCATACTATCGCAACCGTTTTTTAGGATTCGTTTTTCAATCCTTTAATCTATTATCCTTTAAAAACGCCCTGGAAAATGTCGCTTTACCCCTTTATTATCAGAAAGTGAGAAGAAAAAAGCGTAATATCAAGGCCATGGAATACCTCGAAATGGTTGGATTGAAAGAATGGGCTGAGCATATGCCAGGAGAATTGTCTGGCGGGCAGAAACAAAGAATAGCTATTGCCCGGGCATTGATCGCAGATCCTAAGGTTATACTGGCTGATGAACCCACTGGAGCCCTGGATTCACAGACCTCCTATGAAGTAATGGAGATATTTAAAGAAGTGAATGATGCCGGCAAAACCATTCTGATAGTAACACACGAAGATGATATTGCACATAAAACGGATCGTATAATAAAATTAAGGGATGGGATTATTGTAGATGAAGAAATAGCGATAGCATCTTAACCTCAAAGATATGTTTGATCTGGACAAGTGGCAGGAGATATATTATACCATTAAGCAAAACAAGCTTCGTACCTTTTTAACGGCTTTTAGCGTGTCCTGGGGAATATTTATGCTTGTTTTATTATTAGGAGCCGGGAAAGGCCTTGAGAACGGCGTTAACAAGGAATTCGAGGAAGACGCTGTTAATAGTATATATGTATCTCCAGGTCGCACAAGTATGCCATATAAGGGCATGAAACAAGGTCGATACATCAGGCTTAAGAACAGTGATTATAGCTCAACCAAATCTGAAATTGAAGGCATTGACCACATCACGGGAAGATATTATTGCTCAGGTGAATTTACTGTAAGGTATAAGGACCGGTATTCCAGCTTTTCTGTGATCGGTGTACATCCGGATCATGCATATATCGAAAACCAGAAAGCATTCCAGGGCAGGTATCTTAATGAAAATGATCATAGAGAAAGGCGAAAGGTTGTTATTATGGGAACGGAAGTGAGCAAGATATTATTTGAGAATGAAGATCCGATAGATGAGTGGATACATATCGGTGGCATTCAATATAAAGTGGTTGGAATTTATGATGATGCTGGTGATGGCGATGAGGATCGTCGTATTTTCATCCCTATTTCGACAGCTCAACTGGCCTATAATGGATCTAACTATATACATAATATGGTTTTCACTGTTGGAGATGCATCCGTCAAGGAAAGTATTGAGATGGTTGATAAGGTGAAAAGCGATCTTTCTAAAAGATATAAATTTGATCCCAGCGATAATAGGGCTTTGTTCATATGGAATAATGTGGAAAATTACCAGCGCTTCGTCAACCTTTTTAATGGTATAAGGATCTTTATCTGGATTGTTGGGATAGGGACAATAATCGCTGGAATTGTTGGTGTCAGTAATATAATGCTCATTGTGGTTAAAGAAAGGACCAGGGAAATCGGAGTCAGAAAGGCACTTGGGGCTACACCCAATTCTATTGTAGGTCTTTTTTTACAGGAAGCTATTGTTATAACAGGTATTGCCGGATACATTGGTTTACTCGGAGGGATTGGTTTAATTGAATTTATAAATTATTCATTACTTGAATTCAGTGTTGATGCTCCCTATTTCAGAAATCCCGAGATCCATCTTCAGACAGCGATTGGGGCAACATTATTGTTAATATTCTCCGGAGTTATTGCAGGATATATTCCCGCTAAAAAGGCTTCTAAAATAAGGCCGATAGAGGCATTAAGAGATGAATAATATTAAATTAACTATAAATAATTCTCAAAAAGACATTTAAGTGTTTGATTACGACAAATGGCAGGAGATATGGGCAACCATAAAAAAGAATAAGCTGAGAACAGCTTTGACTATGTTTGGTGTATTCTGGGGTATTTTTATGTTAATGGTCCTGCTTGGTTCAGGCAATGGTCTCGAAACAGGCGTACGGATAGGATTTGAAAGTTGGGCAACGAATGCCGGTTTCATGTGGGGAAATAAAACCACTATGGCCTATGAGGGATTCAGGCCTGGCCGGTATCTGAGGATTTTTAACGAAGATATCATAGCATTACGTGAAAATGTAAAAGGGCTGGACAAGCTGGCTCCCCGTAATTCACTTGGAAGCTGGCGAGGAGGTAATAATGTTTTCAGAGGCAATAAATCCGGGCCATTTAATGTCTACGGAGACTATCCTGATTTCCAGCATATACAAATCGTAAATATGGTTAAAGGACGACACCTGAATGATTATGATCTCAAAGAAAAACGTAAAGTCGCGGTTCTGGGTCAGGAGGTTGTTAACGTACTTTTTGAATCTGATGAGGATCCAATTGGAGATTATATAAAGATCAATGGTATTTTTTTCCAGGTTATAGGGGTGTTTAAATCACTGCGAACAGACGAAATGGCCACCAGGGACATGCAAACAGTTTACATTCCGTTTTCAACTTTTCAACAGGCATTTAATTACGGGAACAGGGTTGGATGGTTCTCATTCACTGCCGAAGAGGGCATACCGGTAAGTCTTGTTGAAAGGAATATGAAGGATGTCCTGAAAAAACGTCACCATGTAAATCCTGAAGACCATGCCGCCATTGGTTCCAACAATTTGGAAGAAGAATTCGGACGTATAAACGGTCTATTCTTTGGAATTTCTCTTTTTAACTGGATTGTAGGAATAGGGACATTGTTTGCCGGCGTAATTGGCGTGAGTAATATTATGTTGATTATCGTAAAGGAAAGGACAAAGGAAATAGGGATCAGAAAATCCATGGGTGCTACTCCCCTATCAATAATATCTCTTATTCTACAAGAATCCATCGTATTAACAGCATTTGCCGGATACATCGGCCTCGTAATGGGCACCTTTCTTTTGGAAGGCATTAACTATGCAATGGAAAAGTTCGATTTAAATTCTGACATGTTTGCACATCCGGGCGTTGATTTCAGGATCGCATTGACGGCATTCGGAATATTAATTATATGCGGTGCTTTTGCCGGTTTGATCCCTGCAAGGAAAGCTGCCTCAATAAGTCCCATTGAAGCAATTAGAGTTGAATAAATAAATTTATAATGAAGACAGTTTTTAGAGTATTATTAGTATTGATCTTAATTACCAGCTTTGTAGGTACCGGTTATTTCCTTTACCAGAAATCTAAAGAACCACCGGTAGTTTTTACCACTGAAAAGCCATTTTATACCGATATTATTTATAAAACCGTAGCCACCGGATCAATCGTACCCAGAAAGGAAATTGATCTGAAATCTCAGGTATCGGGGGTGGTTGAGAGAATATATGTCGAAGCCGGAGAGATTGCCAAGGAAGGTGATATTATCGCTAAAATCAAAATTATTCCTGACGTGGTGGCCCTGAATAATGCAGAAGCAAATTTAAATGCTGCTATTATCAACTATAAAAATGCCGAGAAAGAGATGAACCGGCAAAAGAAACTCTATGATGATAAGATCATTTCAGAGTTTGATTTCAACAGGTATATGCTGGAATATAACCTCAGAAGGCAGGAACTGGATGCCGCAGAAAACAATCTGGATCTTATCAAGGAAGGTGCCTCAAAAAAGTCAGGCAGTGTTTCTAACCTGGTCAGATCAACAGCCGATGGTATGATACTTGACGTACCGGTGAAACAGGGGACCTTTGTGATTGAATCAAATACTTTCAATGAGGGGACCACAATTGCCACGGTTGCCAATATGAATGAAATGATCTTTGAGGGAAAAGTAGACGAATCAGAGGTTGGGAAATTAAAAGAAGGCATGGGTTTACTGCTAACAATTGGCGCTTTGGATAAAGAGACATTCATGGCAGACCTGGAATACATATCTCCCAAAGGAGTTGAAGAAGAAGGGGCCATACAGTTTGAAATAAAAGCGGCTATAAATCTAAAAGAAGGAACCTTCCTGAGAGCCGGCTACAGTGCCAATGCCGATATCGTTCTGGATAAAAGAGACAGTGTTCTTGCCATTAAAGAAAGTAATCTGATTTTTGAAGAAGAAAAGATATTTGTGGAACTGGAAACCGAAGATCAGGTCTTCGAAAAAAGAGAAATTGAAACCGGACTATCTGATGGTATAAATATCGAGATACTGAGTGGATTGGATCCCGATGATGAAATAAAGAAGTTATAAACAGGATCAGTGATAGCCTGTTTATATCATCCAGAGCCTGAAGTTCTGAATAAACTACAGGCCCTGAATTCTATAAAACTAAATATTATTCAAATTTAGCTGCAATGGCATCATACCTGGTTTTCATATCAGGATCCTCTTTAATGCCCGACCTGATAGCTTTATATTTGCTTGATCCAATAGCATACTTTGCCATAATATTAATAAGATCCTTCGCAGCCTGTTTCCTTTCGTCAATCTCTCCATTGACAGTATCTAAAAACTTGATCTCCCATTCCTGTGCTTCAATCCCGGCAAGTTTATCTGCATCACCTTTGGTTGCCTGCAATTCCTTAAACCGTTGACCGGTCATCCCCTCTTGTTTTGAAATTAAATCATTTACCATAGGACTAATAGATGATGTGATGCTTTTTACCCCAGCATTAGCTATAGCATAGGCTTTTAAATCAGCATCTGTTATTTCAACATCCTGGGCGTTAGCAAATCCAATCCCAATTACAAAAACAAGAAAATACATTAGTTTCTTCATCATACAATCAATTTAATTTTATCAATTTATTTATTTTATATTATTTACAATTTTAATTAAGTGCCGAAATAACAAATTTTTAAATTGAATGGCAAAGGGAAACTGAAAAAAAATTGCACTATAAGTACTTGGTAATTAGCTTAATAAATACTCAAACAATAAAAAAAACATAATATATGTATCTTCCGGCAGGATAAAATTATCGGAATTTTTTTGATCTCTCTTAAAATTTAATTTTGAATCTAATATTAAAAAATCTCCCGGATAAGGAATTCGGAACAGCATAATAGATATTGTTAAAATCTTTTACCCAATAATAACTTACCGGATTATTTCTTCCTGTTAAATTCAAAACTTCAACACCTAACCATATGGATTCCAGAAAGTTAACCTTTTTCATGAAAAAGATCTTTGATAATCCTATGTCGATTCTCTGGTAAGATTCAACTCTAAAAACATTGCGGTATTCGATATTGTTAGGCGGGCCGAAGGGTAAGCCAGATGCATAATTAAGATTCAGGTATACCCTGTAAGTAGGATTTTTTGGAAGGTGGTCCTGAAAAAAGATATTAAAATTAACCAACTGATCGGTTGGCCTGGGTATCATGCCCCTGTCATCAATGGATAGATCTTCTTTTGTGGATAAAAGCCCAATACTGAACCAGGATTCATCCCCTGGAACAAATTCCCCGCTTACCCTGAAATCAAATCCAGCAGCATAACCCGTGGCGACATTATCAGCATAGTACCTGATCCTTACATTATCAATATCATAGGGTATAATATCATCCAGATACTTATAATATGTTTCTACAGTTAGTTTAAAAGGACGTCCCCAGAAACTAAAATTATAATCCATTCCGACTATGGCGTGATAGGATTTTTGAGCATCTACCGCCAGGTTCAAACTCCCGTCAAATCGTCTGAACTCCCTATAAAACGGTTGTTGCTGGTATAATCCTGCTGCGACACGAAAAACCATATCTGTTTTCCAGGACGGGAAGAATGAATATTGGATCCTGGGACTGATAAGGAAATTATCATTAATATCCAGGTAGTTGAAACGAAGCCCGTATGCGAGCATATGTCGATTTCTAAAATTAATGTGATGTTGAATATATCCTGTCAATACATTTCCTTTTGTATGATTATCCCCATCAATATGCTCGGTGATGGTAACATAGTCTGCTGAATCAATAAAACTGTATTCCTGGATATGATCATCAAATTCCTGATAGGCATAACCTATTCCAAAACCCAAATGGCTTTTATCCGAAATTATAAGCTCATTCCTTAACTCCGTATTTATGATTTGTGCATTAAGTTGATTTCTAGCTGACTCAAAATCAGTCCCAATGCCCCGCAGGCTGATACATTTATTAAATGTTTCCGATTCCGGCCTTTTATCCACATCACATATTCTATAACCCGCTTCAATATCGAAATACTCCCTTTCCTGGGTATAGTAGTTTGAAAAAATCAGATGTGAACTAAACCTTGCTGTAAACCTGTGTGTTAATTTAAATGCACCCTGATAGGTATTATAATTCAATAATTCCCTTCCGACAAAAGCTACATAAATATTTAACGGCTGATTAAATGTTCCAAATTCTGTCTCACGACTTACCGGTTCTACGGTATATCGGTTCCTGGAAAAAGCAAATAACAGACCCAGTTCCGTTTTTGGAAGATTTCCGATTTTCTTATTCCCCAGATTAAAATGAAAATAGGATTGAATATCGGTATATCTCGGGTAATACTCACCTTCCGTTTCAAGCGTATTTAAAAGATATTCAGATCTCTTATGCCTTGCCCCAATGAGATAGGATATCTTATCTTTTTTGATGCTGCCCCCCAAATGAAAAGATCCTCCCAACAATCCGATAGCCAGGGAACCGTTAAACGTTTTAGGCTGCTTATAAGTCACATTGAGACTGGATGAAAGTGCATCTCCGTATTCCGGTTGCCATCCACCCGATGAAAAATTGACTTCCTGTGTCAGATCCGGATTAACAAAACTCAGACCTTCCTGTTCCCCAGACCGGGTCAGGAATGGCCGGTAAACAGGTATATCATTTACATAGACCAGGTTTTCATCAAAATTGCCTCCTCTTACCGAGTAAGTGCTGGAAAGTTCATTATTACTCACCACTCCCGGCAATGTAACAAGCACCTGGTTGAAGTCATTAAATGGTGTTGGTAAATATTCGATATTTCTGGGTTTCAAAGTATAGACACTTACCTGATCTCGTACCAGATCACCTGGGCCTGAAGTAACAGAAATACTATCCAATAATCTGACTCTATGACTTAAAATGACATCAATATTTTTCCTTTCACCTGCATCGAGCTGTAGGGTACGCTTATGAATTTCATAATTAAGATGTTGCACAAGAAAGGTAAAATTTACCCTTGATGGCAGTGACAATTCATAATATCCCAGGGTATCGGTAGTCGTTCCGGTATTGAATTCCGGAATGGAGATTGAGGCTGTATGAACCGGATTATTGAGAGAATCTTTTATGGTGCCGAACAGAATGCCCTGTTGTGCGACAAGCATCGCAGGCATTATACTCAAACAAAGAAGTACAACAATAAATTTAATTGAAAAAAGACCTTTCACCCCTGAAGTATCAAACTGTATTTTTTAATACATTAATTGTATTTACCGGGTTTTCTGATTTGAACACAAATGTGCCAGCTACAAATACATCAACGCCAGCATCATGTAATTGTTTTATGTTGTCCGTTGAAATACCACCATCTACCTGGATCAATAGCTCAGGATTTAATTCTCTGGATAAAATTCTCAGATCCCTGATTTTTTCATATGAAGATTCTATAAAACTCTGGCCACCAAAACCCGGATTTACGGTCATAATAAGGACCATGTCCAAGTCTTTAAGAATAGGCTTAAGAAGACCAACATCAGTATGTGGGTTGAGCGCGACACCTGCTTTTGCACCTGTATTTTTTATCTGCTGAACAGTACTGTGTAAATGCGGACACGCTTCATAATGTACTGTAATGAAATATGCTCCTGCCTCTGCAAATCTTTCTATATACTTTTCGGGATTAACGATCATCAAATGAACATCCAGAGGTTTTTTCGAATAGGATTTGATTGATTTTATTATCGAGAAACCAAAGGAAATATTAGGGACAAAAACGCCATCCATGATATCCAGATGGATCCAATCTGCCTCACTTTTATTGATTAATTCTATTTGTGACTCCAGATTTAAAAAATCAGCATTTAAAATTGAGGGAGATATAATAACCATTATCAGAGAATTTTAAAATCAAAAAATCAGGGAATCAGGATCTTAACCTTTCCACTATCCTTTCCTGAATATAAGTGTAAAACGTAAATCCCGGATGATAACTTTTTCAGGTCAAGTTCAAATCTGCTTCCACTTTTTATCTTTTCTGCTCTATGCGAGAAAACCATTGAGCCATTTATATCAAATATTTGGATATCTATGTCACTGATGATAGATTCGGATCCTGACAGTTCAACAAACAACCTGTGACCCTCTACGGGATTCGGATAGATCTTGTATCCTTTTTCCGAAAGATCATCATCTATGGAAGTTATTTCAGATTGTATTGCTTTAAAATCAGGGATTCCATACCCAATTAAAGTATCCGGAGAATTATATTGTGTGCTTCCTTTCTTTATCAATTCAATGATCTCCATATTGTTCAGATCAGGATAGGCCTGCCAGACGCCGGCAGCCAATCCAGCCACAAGAGGTGCAGCATACGAAGTTCCAGATCCATAAGTCAATGAACCATTCCAGCCCACTATGCTGGTTCCTTTACCCAGTGCACTGACTTCAGGTTTTATCCGGTCATCTGATGTCGGTCCTGTTGAACTGAAAATCTGATATTCTTCATCTTCATTGACAGCACCAACTGCAATTACGGAATCTGCATCAGCCGGCGCCACCATTTTTCCCCACAATTCATCATCACCTTCATTACCTACACTTACAACACATAATATTCCTTTTGAAGAGGCTATATCATTTGCCCGGGTAATTATAGCAGTATTTCCGTCCATATCCTTGTAGCTGTAATCCATGGATGGATCATCAAAAAAATTATACCCTAATGAGGTATTTATAATATCCACACCTATACTGTCTGCATATTCTGCCGCAAACAGCCAGTTATATTCTTCAATAATATATTCAGTAGGCACATCTTCTGTTACACAGAGAATTACATCAGCATCAGGGGCTACTCCTACAAATACTTCATCAAAGTAAGCTGTTATTGTTGAAAGTACGCTTGTTCCGTGATCATCATATCTGTATATATTGTCAGAATTCTCCACAAAATCCCAGACAGCCACCACCTGGTTATTTTCGTACATCCTTGCAAAATAAGGGCTAATATTTGTGCCTATGAATCCTGCATCAAAAACAGCTATCATTTTGCCCTGTCCTGAAAATCCGGCGTCGTGCATTTCGTCGACGCCAATCATATCATTCTGGGATGCATTGGTCAGCTCTTCTGTTTCAGTAGTTTGATTAATGTATTCCGTGGTTGACGATGTTGATGCCGATTCAAAATTCAGTCGCTGACCAGGTGCAACAAACTGCACTTCTGTGACAAATTCAAGCTGTTCAATTTCTGGTATCATTGACTCCTGTGCTTCAACCAGTACACCATTAAGCCATCTGGTCTGATAAAAAACGTGAACACTATCAATGCTATTGATGGCATTTATATAGAGGTTATTCACCGGGAGATCTTGTAAGGTAATAGGAATGTTATATTTTATTCTTCTTTCGATGGCTCTGTCAGACAAATATGCCTCCGGGTTATCCAATGTATAAACAGATTCAGATTTAGCATCAAAAAAAACCATGTATCTGTTCACCTGTGCTGACACCTGGTTCATAAATGTCATACACATAATTAAAGTCACTGCCAATTTACTCATTCCCATACCCTATCAGTTCCTGCCTGAAATCGATGCCTTGTTCTATAATTTGTTTTCCAAGGCATTCATTTTCAGTACAATAGTGCAAAATAATAGATTCTTTATAAATAAGACCTACATTCTCAGCATAAATTTCACTTCTTTCGTCCCTCATAACTATGGAATCCGGATTATATTCCTGAATTACCTTTAGCGTGGAGTTAAAATTCATATCATTCAAAGTAAGTGGCTGGTAGGTGTTTTCGTAAGTGTACAACTCCTCTTCCATCGTATTAAATACATTTCCATCCCATTTTTTTTGATCTAATACAGGGAACACTAATTTGGTGAAAGGTATATTATTTTCACTGACCACAACATTGTTTTCGGATTTGATGACTGTCCATACAGAATCGATTTTCCAGGGAATTGTATCATCATTTCTTTTAAATCTATTCAAAGTATAAGTCATCCCTCCTGTCTGGTTAATAAAACTATCACCCACTTGTTCCTTTAAAAAATAATTTATAGTGTCCGGAGGGTTGAGAATTGTGTATTTGATCTCCTGAATCTTATATTCCCGGTAGTCTCCTGAAGTTAATGGATAAAAAGCTTGTCCGGATGCCTCCTTATCGAACTCTATGGTTGACTCACATCCAATTGTCAGAATCAGGATCACTCCTGAAAAGGTAGCAAATATATTATTTATTAAAGGTATAAATCTGGCTGCTTTCAAATCTCTTGACAGGAAATATATTGCAAAGATAATCAAACCATAATGGCCCCCGCAATAGTTGCTGTCATTAATGTTGCCAGGGTTGCTGCAAGAAGAGCTTTCAAGCCTAGGCGGGAGAGATCCGCCTGCCTGTTTGGTGCAATCCCCCCTATTCCGCCTACCTGAATAGCAATGCTGCTGAAATTTGAAAAACCGCATAATGCATAGGTAGCAATTATAACAGACTTTTCACTTAGCATATCATTTTTAAGTAATCCGCTTAAACTTTCATAGGCTACAAACTCATTAATCACTGTTTTTTGTCCGATCAGACTGCCAACCTGCAGGGTTTCCGACCAGTCAACACCAATAGCAAAAGCAAAAATCCTGAAGACCTGACCTAAAAGATATTCCAGTGATAATCCGCTAAATTGTCCTTCAGTTTTTGATATTATGATCTCATTAAGTCCCGTCCAGGCTCCGATCATATCTCTCAGGATATAGTTTAGCAGAAATATGATTGCTATGAAGGCAAGTAACATAGCACCAATGTTTAGAGCCAGTTTCAATCCTTGGGATGCACCTCTGGCAAGTGCGTCTATCAGGTTAACACCCATCTGTTCTTTGGAAACCGAAAGGTCTTTGTCAATCTTGTCAAAGTCCCTTTCAGGGATTAATATTTTAGACATTACAATCGCAGCCGGAGCATTCATTATAGAGGCACTCAAAAGGTAAGCCGCAAATCGTGCCTGTTCTGCCGGGTCATCCCCACCTAAGAAAGTAACATATCCGGCAAGTACACCACCGGCAATAGTAGCCATTCCACCTGTCATGAGACACATCAGTTCTGATTTGGTCATTTTAGAAATGAAGGGCTTGACAAGTAAAGGTGCCTCAGTCTGACCAAGGAAAATATTACCTGCGGCAGAAAGGCTTTCTGCACCCGAGAGGCGCATTGTTCGAACCATAACCCAGGCAATTCCCTTTACAATAAACTGAAGTACGCCAAGATAATACAATCCTGTGGATATGGAGGCAAAAAAAATGACCGTGGGAAGAACTCTGAAAGCAAAAATATACCCATAATCAGTTCGGGCCAATCCGTTGAACAGAAACTGTGCTCCATCATTTGAGAAACTGAGCAGTTTTACAAAACCACGACTGATCAGGTCGAACATGCTTTCCACAAATGGAACCTGGGTTATCAGAATACCAAACACCAACTGAAGGCCTACTCCCATGCCAACGAGCTTCCAGTCAATGTGTTTTTTATCCCTTGAGAAGGCATATGCAACTAAAAGTAAAAAGACCAGGCCGAATAAACCCCTAAGAATTGCCACCATGTTTGATTATAAATTAATTTCTTCTGTTCAACTCATCGCGGATCTTGGCAGCTTTTTCATAATCTTCTTCTTCCAAAGCTTTATTCAGCATCTCCTTTAATTTATCATATGAATGATCCTTCAGCGGTTTATCCTCAGAAGCAGTTGAAGTTTTGGGTTCATCTTTCTTGATCTCAGCGGTTAAATCAGAGGCTTCATCTTCTGATTCATCAGTAAGGATGATGCCCGCATCCGTCATGATTTTTTCATAGGTAAAGATTGGTGCATTAAATCTCAGACCGATGGCTATGGCATCGGAAGGACGGGCATCGATTTCTACGGTCTTGCTATCATTTTCACAAACTATTTTGGCAAAAAACACACCCTCTTTCAAATCTGAGATCACAATCTCTTTGATCGTATAGTTAAAAGAGTGTCCAAAAGATTTAAACAGGTCGTGAGTCATTGGACGATTCGGGATAATTTTTTCAATTTCTATGGCTATGGCCTGTGCTTCAAACATGCCAATTATAATAGGCAGCCGCCTGTTCCCATCCGTTTCTCCAAGCACTAAAGCAAAAGATCCTGATTGGGATTGACTAGATGATAACCCCAGTATTTCCAGTTGAATTTTTTCCACTATAAAAAATTATTTATTTTGTCGAATAACTTCAATTAACTTAGGAACCACCTCAAAAGCGTCTCCTACTATTCCATAATCAGCATTTTTAAAAAATGGCGCTTCGGGATCATTGTTGATTACAACAATTACTTTCGAGGAACTGACTCCAGCCAAATGCTGAATTGCTCCTGATATTCCAATTGCAATATACAAATTTGGCGCTACTTTTATACCGGTTTGACCAACATGTTCATGATGTGGTCTCCAGCCTACATCTGATACCGGCTTGCTGCAACCAATGGCAGCTCCCAGTTCCCCGGCAAGTTCTTCCACCATGTTCCAATTTTCAGGTCCTTTCAATCCTCTACCTGCTGAGACAACAATGTCAGCTTCGGGTAACAAGATCATCCCCGTTGTCCTGTCTGTACCAGTTATTTCAGCATCAATCAAATCTGGATTCAATTTCAAATCTGAAATTTCAATTGATGCACTCTTCTGATTCTCAATTAGTCCTATTGCGTTTCTTTTAATTGAAATTACCTTTTTGGGAGAAGTCAGGATCAGGTTTTCAAAAGCCTTTCCGGAATAAATACTTCTTCTAACAGAGAATTCACTGTCCAGATCAGGTAATTCAGATACATTTGTGGCTATGCATGCGTTCTGCAACACAGCGATTTTGGCTGCAATTGGATCGGCAAGAGCAGATTGAGCGGTTATAAAGATATCCCCTGATTCATTGTTCATAATACCATTCAGGGCATGGGCATATACATTTATTACAGCCTGGTTAAAAGCCTGATCATTTATATGGATCAACTTATCACATCCATATAATCCCGTATTTGTCCCCTGCGATGATTCTAATTCTCCGAAAACCACGCATACTACTTTTGCGTTTACTTTTTTGGAAAGCTCACTGGCATAGGATATCGCTTCCAGGGATGTATTCCTGATAATTGATCCTTCTTTTTCTAAAAATACGATTATGGACATTGTATATAATTAAATCACTTTTGCTTCATTCTTTAACAATACATGAAGTTTTTCAACTTCATCGGGATCAATAAGCTGTATGCCTCCTTTTTCTTTAGGAAGTTCAAAGTCCTTATTTCTTGACCGGCTTTCAGATTCATAGGCTTCAACAACCTCAAAAGGTTTTGTACGGGCTGTCATTATCCCCCGCATATTAGGAATTTTCCATTCTGCTATTGGCTCCTGACAACCGGCAATCAATGGCAAACTGGTTTCCAGGTATTCTTTGCCTCCTTCAATTTCACGGGTCATTTTAACTTTTGAATCATTAATTTCAAGTTGCATGACCGGAGAAAAAGCGGAAATCCCCAACATTTGCCCCACTAGTGAGTGTACGATACCACCATTAAAATCAATAGATTCCCTCCCCATCAATATAAGGTCATAGGATGCGCCTTTTATGTGGCTGGCTATCTGTGAGGCTACAAAAAAAGTATCCACGGG
>CBDUCT010000049.1:0-14294 GCA_965365715.1 uncultured Cyclobacteriaceae bacterium
AACCATGGCCGGATATGAGAACATCTGCAAATACATACATCTGCCTGCTCAGAGCGGGAATACAAGAGTTTTGGATTTGATGAACAGAACCTATACCAGGGAATGGTATCTTGATAAAATCGCTTCCATCAGAAGGATTGTTGGGGCTGACTGTGGTATTTCATCAGATTGGATTACAGGTTTCTGTTCTGAAACTGAGGATGAACATAAAGACACAATTTCATTGATGGAATCTGTTAAATTTGATTTCAGTTATATGTTTGCTTATTCTGAAAGACCAGGCACCCCGGCATCTAAGAAATTCAAAGACGACATCCCGAAGGAAATCAAAAAGCAAAGGCTCCAGGAAATTATAGACCTTCAGAGCAGACATTCCATGGAACGCAATTCAGAGGATATTAATAAGGTACATAAAGTTCTAATTGAAGGGTATTCCAAGCGCTCAAAAGAACATTTACAGGGAAGGACCAGCACGAATAAGGTCGTAGTATTCCCGGCTGGAGATTATCACAAAGGGCAGTATGTACACGTAAAAATAAATGATTGTACCTCGGCAACATTGCTTGGTGAGGTAATGAAAGTATAAAGAAAATATTTTGAGAGACGAAGATTTATTAAGCATAAAACAGCGGTATGGTATAAATGGCAATTCTCCATTGCTTAATAACGCCATTCGCGTTGCAATACAAGTAGCTCCGACAGATATGACCGTGCTGATCAGTGGTGAAAGTGGAACGGGAAAGGAATCTTTCAGCAAGATCATTCACCAGCAAAGCCCCAGAAAACATGGGCAGTTCATCGCTATCAATTGTGGCGCCATACCTGAAGGAACCATTGATTCTGAATTATTCGGCCATGAAAAAGGATCGTTTACGGGTGCTCATGAAGCACGTAAGGGTTATTTTGAAGTGACAAACGGCGGAACAATATTTCTCGACGAAATCGGAGAAATGCCTCAAAATACTCAGGCCCGTTTATTGAGAGTCCTGGAATACGGGGAATTCATTAAAGTGGGATCATCAAAAGTTCAGAAAACAGATGTAAGGGTTCTGGCAGCAACAAACATAAATTTGCAGAAGGCGGTTGAAAACGGGGAATTCCGGGAGGATCTGTTCTACAGGCTGAATACAGTCCCAATATTTGTACCCCCACTTCGTGAACGCGGGGAAGATATCATTCTATTGTTCAGAAAATTTGCCTCTGATTTTTCAGAAAAATACAGGACCAAACCCATTATGCTCACTGATGATGGGAAAGAAACACTACTTAATTATCGTTTCCCTGGCAATATTCGTCAGTTAAAAAACCTGGTAGAACAAATTTCGATACTCGAAACAGATCGATCTATCAATAATGAAATCCTGTTAAAATATCTTCCAAGGGAAGAGAATCTTATTCCTGCATTATATAAAAACA
The DNA here is from genome assembly GCA_965365715.1 of uncultured Cyclobacteriaceae bacterium. Lineage (GTDB taxonomy): Bacteria > Bacteroidota > Bacteroidia > Cytophagales > Cyclobacteriaceae > JAGTVG01. Next base: position 1,417 of record CBDUCT010000049.1, read on the forward strand.
AAAATGAAGAGGGCGTTTCAGAAAGAGAATTATTATATAAGATTCTTTTTGAAATGAGAAGAGATGTCACAGAACTCAAGAAACTCGTTAATGGAATTATTGGTGATGAGGAATTTGATGCAGAAGCACTGAGAGAGTCCAGCAGTATTATTGACAACATGGAGAGAAAGCAGGAAAAGGACCTGGAAGAAAAAACCACTGCTTTATTGATCAAACCAAATACTGATACATCAAAAGATTTCGTTTATTCTAATATAGAAGATATTTCGCATGAAACAGAAGCTGAAGAATCATTATCTTTAGAGGAGAAAGAAAAGGAGTTGATTATAAAAGCCTTAAAAAAGAACAATAATAAAAGAAAGTACGCCGCAAAAGATCTGGGGATATCAGAAAGGACGCTTTACCGTAAAATCAAACAATTTGAAATTGAGGAATAAACATATTGTATTTTTACTGTTCGCTTTGACAGCCATATTATACAAATGTGGAATTTATTCTTTTTCCGGGGCCAGCATTTCACCGGATATTGAAACCGTTTCGGTGGATTTCTTTTATAATGAGGCGGGAGATGGTCCGCCTTATCTGAGCCAACAATTTACAGAAGGATTGAAAGAATATTTCCAGAACAATACAAACCTGGGGATAGATAATTCCGGAAATGGGGATCTTCAGTTCAGTGGCAATATTGCTTCTTTCAATTACAGGCCGATCGCCCCAACGGTAGGAATCAATGATAATGCACCGGATAATGCCGGATTACAGAGATTGACCATCAGTATACGCGTTGAGTATATTAATACAGGTGACGATACATTTGATTTTGACCAGCAGTTTTCATTTTATGCAGATTACGATCCCAGCACTACTTCAATTTCCGCCATAGAACCGGCTTTGGTTGAGGAGATATTTGAACAATTATATGTGGATATTTTTAATGCATCGGTGGCGAATTGGTAATAAATTTATTAATATTCGAATTCATTTTTAAAAGTGGCGCAATTGAATAACAAGAGACTTGCAGAAATTCTTAGGGATCCCGGGATTGCTACGGAGAAAGAAGTTAAACAGATAAAAACCTATTCTGAAGAATATTCCTACAGCCCTTTTTTGAAAGTTTTACAGACAAGACTGGATCATTTACATGATAAAAAAGATAAAGCCAAAAGTCTGACTAAAGCGGCAATATATATAGCAGACCGGTCCATATTGAAGGATTTTATTACAAAGGATAGCTTATCAAAAGCTGCTTTAGATCATACATCGGTTCAGGAAAAGATTTCAAACGGGAAAAAAGAAGAAAAATCTGCCATTGATTCCGATAAAAAGGATAAAACAAAGGAAAAGGTAAAGAAAGAAGAACCTGTTGCGGTGAAAGACAAATTGAAGGATGCAGTTGAAGAGGAAGCCGCAGAAGTTCGATCTGAAGAAGTGGCTGCTGATCCAGCCAGAAAAGAAGAGGATAAAGCGGTGGTCACAGATAATGTAGAGTTGCAGGATACAGAAACCATAGTGGATAAAAAAGCGGAGTCGGATGTACAAGATGGGGCCGCTGCGGTCAAATCATCCAATGCGGGTGTTGAATTATCGGAAAAACAGGAAGATCGATCAGACGGTGAACTGGAGGAAGAAAAGGAAGCCTTCATAGAAGAGCAGGAGAAAGAACAAGAACCGACGGTTACTGAAGATGAGCTGGCCACGGGGGTGAAAGAACAAGAGCCTGCTGTAGAGGAGCATGAGCCGGCCGCAAGGGTGAAAGAAAAAGAAGTTGAACCTGCCGCCCAGGAGTATGAGCTGACCACCGAAAAGAAAGAGAAAGAACATAAAACTGACGCTGAGCAGAAGAAAGAACAAGAGCCTGCCATTGTAGAGAAAAAGAAAGAGCAAGAACCTTCAGCCGGAAAGGAGGAAAAAGAACAAGAGTTTTCCAGCAGCGAACAAGTACTTGAACAGAAAGGAACTGAAGCAGACATTAAGAAAAAGCAGGAAACTCCCATTGAAGATCCTGAACAAGAACATAAAGGCAAATCCTCTACTTTAAGTAAGGAAATCATGGAAAACATTTCCGAACTTAAGAAGCATAAAGCCTCTTTGTTAAACCTTCTAAATATAGGTTCTTCAGATAAAGAAAGTCATGGGGATTCTAAACCGAAAAAATCCTCGAAAAAAGAAAAAAGTAAACATAAAGCGGGTAAAAGAGACAAGAAGAAGGGTTCAGGTGATCACGCCATTAAATCAGACGAAGTCAGTCCGGATGTTTCTCATCCCGTGAAGGTTCCTGAAAATAAGAATTATCCCAATTATGAAGAAGAAGATCCGGTTGTGATCAAAGACTTTCTGACCAGGCTGGAGGAATCTAATCCTCCTCCAAAGAAGAAACTAAAAAAGGAGGAACAGGAAAAGCTGATTGAAAAATTTATCCAATCCGATCCACAAATGCAGAATGTCCGCTCCTCCAAAGAACTGGCTGAGAAGAAAGATCTCAGTGCACACAGTGTGAAATTCAGGGATGACATAATTTCCGAAAACCTTGCCAACATAATGATCAAACAGGGCAAGCATGAAAAGGCAATTGACATTTACAAGAAATTAATTTGGAAGTTTCCACAAAAAAAGGCTTACTTTGCAACTCAAATTGAAGAGTTGAAGAAGAAACTGAAGAAATAAGATGCTTGCATTAATCGTTACACTCATTACAATCACTGCCATTTTACTTGTCCTGGTAGTATTAGCACAGAATTCCAAAGGAGGCGGATTATCCAGCCAGTTCGGGGGTTCCGGATCTTCCCAATTGATGGGTGTAAAAAGAACAACAGATTTGCTGGAGAAAATCACCTGGGGATTAGCGATCGGCCTTGTAGCATTAACGTTATCAACCAACCTGATCATCCAGGAACCTGTTAGTGACTCCTTCAGCAGTCCAAATATTGATCGTGCTCAGGAAAGAACAGTCATGCCTTCAATAGACCCTAATCTTGAAAGCGATGGTAATGCCCAGGGTGCGGACTCTACTGCAGGAGAATAATCACCAAATTAAGCTACGTTAACATATCTGACCAATAATCTCTTTGCCACAGGCAACACCGTTTCCATTAGTGGATACGTAAATTTTGTATTAATTAAATAGGTCGCAGGATTTGGAAGATCCTTATTCCTTTCGACAAGCTTCAATCGCATTTGCTCATAGGTGGTGCTAATGCTTTTACTCATCCTGTCAATCAATGTGGCGTGAATTGCCCTGTATTTATCATCCGGACTTTCAATTACCGAGATCCTGTACCGGTATATATGTATAGATTTTTTGCCGGAATGATCGATAAACATATATCCTTCATTCTGATATAGTGAAGTTAAACCAATAGGAATGATCTCCATGTTCCTTTCCACGATTTCGTATATCTCCCTGCCCGCTTTCATGGTGTCTTTCATTTTATCAATAGAGAAGACGATGATGTCTTCAAGTTCCTGGCTGATTTCATCGTCTTTGATCAGCCGCTCGAATTTGAGTTTTTGTGCCATAAATTCCTCCAGGTTGATGGCTACCGGGAATTGATTTGAAAGTTCAAGTTTATCTTTCTGCAGTCTTTTCAGATGCTGGTAATGATTTATCAGGTCAGAGAGGAAAGGATACAATTTATTTACCCTGAAATTTTGTCTGATATTTTTCAGATATGCAAGCAATATATACTTTTTATACTCGAAATCGATCAGGCCGTCTGTCAACCAATTATTTTCTAATTTATTCATTCTAACACCAAATTAAGTCTGTCAATTCTTTCCCTGATCAAAATATAATAAATGAAAATGAATATAACAAGACAGATTATTTGACAGAAAAAAGGTATTCAACAGGCTAATCTGACAATAAGAATGAAAAAATGTCAGTCTTTCGTAGCAAAAAAGGCAGAAAAACAGATTGGCATAAGAAATGTGGAGGGGAAATAGACTTTTTAAATGATTTATAAATCTAAATAATAAAACAATATGTCTAAAGTAAGTTTAAAACCATTAGCTGACAGAGTTCTGGTAGAACCTGCTCAAGCTGAAGAAACTACCTCATCTGGTATCATTATCCCTGACACCGCTAAAGAAAAACCACAGAAAGGTTCTATCGTGGCCGTTGGAGGTGGTAAAAAAGATGAACCATTAACCGTAAAAGTTGGTGACACTATTCTTTATGGTAAATATGCTGGTACGGAAATTACCATTGAAGGAAAAGAATACCTCATCATGAGGGAATCTGATATTTTCGCAATTATTTAATCTTAAAATATAAATTCATTATGGCAAAGCAAATCATTTTTGATACAGAAGCTAGAAACAAACTTAAAAAGGGTGTTGACACAATATCCGAAGCAGTAAAGGTCACGCTTGGACCAAAGGGTAGAAATGTAATCATCGACAAGAAATTCGGTGCTCCCTCAGTTACCAAGGACGGGGTATCTGTAGCTAAAGAAATTGAGCTCAAGGACGCAGTTGAAAACATGGGTGCTCAACTCGTTAAAGAAGTAGCTTCAAAAACTGCTGATGATGCTGGAGACGGAACAACAACCGCTACTGTTCTAGCACAAGCTCTATATGTAAATGGAATAAAGAATGTGGCAGCAGGTGCAAATCCGATGGACCTGAAAAGAGGGATTGATAAAGCGGTTACCGCTATTGTAGAGGACCTTCAGAAACAATCAAAGCCGATCAAGGACTTCCAGGAAATTGCACAGGTAGGAACTATATCTGCCAACAATGATCCTGAGGTAGGTAAGATGATCTCAGAAGCTATGGATAAGGTTGGAAAAGATGGTGTTATCACAGTTGAAGAAGCTAAAGGAACTGAAACAGAAGTTAAGACTGTTGAAGGTATGCAGTTTGACAGAGGTTATCTTTCACCATACTTTGTGACTGACGCTGAAAAAATGGAAGCCGAGCTAGAGAGTCCATACATACTGATCTATGACAAGAAGATCTCAACAATGAAGGAACTGCTTCCTGTATTAGAAGCAGCCGCTCAGACTGGCAAACCTTTGTTGATCATAGCAGAAGATGTTGATGGTGAAGCCCTTGCTACATTGGTAGTCAATAAGATCCGGGGTTCACTAAAAATTGCAGCTGTTAAAGCTCCTGGTTTTGGTGACCGAAGAAAAGCTATGCTGGAAGATATTGCCATACTGACAGGTGGTACAGTAATTTCTGAAGAGCGAGGTTTCAAACTCGAAAATGCTACTTTAGAGTTCCTTGGTACTGCTGATAAAGTAAATATTGACAAAGACAATTCAACTATCGTAAATGGTGGTGGCAAGAAAGATGAGATCCAGGGTAGAATTAACCAGATCAAATCTCAGATTGAAACAACAACTTCCGATTACGATAAGGAAAAACTTCAGGAAAGATTAGCTAAGCTTTCCGGTGGTGTTGCTATCCTTTATATTGGTGCAGCTACTGAAATTGAAATGAAAGAGAAGAAAGATCTCGTTGACGATGCACTGCATGCAACCAGGGCTGCTGTCCAGGAAGGTGTTGTTGCCGGTGGCGGCGTTGCTTTCATCAGAGCGATAAAAGCGCTTGATAAAGTAAAAACCAGCAATGAAGATCAGGAAACTGGTGTAAACATTGTTAGAATTGCTCTGGAAGCTCCTTTAAGAACTATCGTTGAGAATGCTGGCCGTGAAGGTTCCGTAATTGCTCAGAAGATCAAAGAAGAAAAAGGGAACTTTGGATACAATGCTCAGACAGATGCATTTGGTGACATGGTGGAAGCCGGAGTTATCGATCCTACCAAAGTTACCAGGTTAGCGCTCGAGAACGCTGCCTCTATTGCTTCCCTCCTCTTAACAACCGAATGTGTTGTTGCTGATGAGCCGGAAGATGAGAAAGCAGCTATGCCTCCTGCCCCACCAATGGGCGGCGGTATGGGTGGAATGATGTAATATCTGAATATAAGATATATACCCATAATTAAAAGGTCCCGTTGATGGCGGGATCTTTTTTTATTTAAAATTTAGACCGACCGGTCTGTTTAATATTTAATTGAACAATCTCCGATTTGTGCCGATTACACATATTCCAATTCTTTTACGGTTCCCAGGCTGCATATTCCGGCACCAGTTGGAACTAAATTTGATATTTACCTGTTCTCATATTATTAACCGATTAATATTATCATCCAGGTAGGGATTCAATATATTAAAACACTTTAAGTTAATTCTATGAAATTCAGAAATGTTTTATTCTATGCGTTAATCATAATAGCTGTTTTACTGGTCATATTCATGGGTTTGGGAATAATAAATGAAAACCCCAGACAAACTGGGGCTGCAATAATTTTCTTTGGTGTTTGTTTAGTTTTTATTTCAGTATTAAAAAAGAAAAGAAAAACTTAGCATTCCTGATCCCTCCCTCCTTTCATTCATCAATAATTTACTAAATTTGATTTCAACATTTTTTAAACCTTATTATCCAAGTCTATGAAGAATCTAATATTCATACTGTTTTTAATTTCAACAGTTACTATCGATATACCAGCCCAGGAAAACAAATCCACAATAGATAGTCAGGGACTACCTTACTATCAGATCCCAGATTACCCTGAATCGTATTCACCGGAAAATGTAGCCGCCCGAATGATAGACGGACTGGGTTTCAGGTTTTACTGGGCTACTGAAGGCCTGACTGAAAAAGATCTGGAGTATACGCCTGGAAATGATGGCAGGAGTACCGGCCATACTATTGACCATATATACGGGTTAACACTTACCATATTAAATGCCAGCCTTAATAAACCCAATGTTTTCCCCAGGGATGAAGAGGAATTGACATTTGAACAGAAAAGAGCCCTTACCCTGAAAAATATTGAAATGGCGAGCCAGGTCCTGAAGGATCAAAATGCCAATACCTTAGAAAATAATAAGGTCATTTTTCAAAGTGAAAATGGAAGCAGCGAATACCCCTATTGGAATATGATCAACGGTCCCATTGCGGATGCAATCTACCACACCGGCCAGGTCGTATCTTTCAGGAGATCGTCCGGCAACCCGATCAATCCCAATATCCGGGTTTTCCTGGGTACTGTGCGAGAATAGATTACACGTGTTAATAAACTGAAGAGACCAGAGAATTAATCCAGGACAATGGAAAATGGATATAGAAAGATCTTCTACGGAACAATATGATGTCATCATCGTTGGAGGTGGCCCGGCAGGATTAAAATGTGCTCATACACTATTAGATTCAGGCCTGAGCATAATACTGCTTGAAAAAGAATCAATTTTTGGTGACAAATTATGCGCTGGCGGACTGACTGCAAATGATCTGCGGATAATGGATATCCCCGATGAGATCATTGAACACAAAATAAGCGATACCGCTCTTCATTCACCGAAACGTAAAAGTTCCACGCAGGCTCAAGCCCCCTTTTTATATACTGTCAACCGTAAAAAACTCGGTGCCTGGCAGAAAAGTATGCTCGATAATACTCCGGTGGTTGTCCGTAGTAATAGCAGGGTTACAAAGATCCATAGCGATCATGTGATCCTGAAAGATGAAACCAAAATCGGTTATAAATATCTCATTGGTGCAGAAGGGCAGTCGTCTATCGTGCGCAGATACCTCGGTATCCCTGTAAATAAGAAATTAATTGGTATTCAGTATACCATACCGGTGAAAGATCTTGATCCCAGACTTGAGATCCACCTGGATTCCAGGTTGTTTAAATCCTGGTATAGCTGGATATTCCCACATGAAAACTCCGTGGCTGTTGGTTGCTGCAGCAATCCAAAAATTCTTCCACCTGCCAGACTCAGGGATAATTTCCATCAATGGTTGGATATGAAGAATATACCTTATTCAGAAAGTAAACTGGAGACATATCCTATCAGCTATGATTACCGCGGAGTTCAGTTTGGTAACATATACCTTATAGGTGAAGCTGCCGGAATGGCATCCGGCCTAACCGGTGAAGGCATATATCAATCCTTAGTTTCCGCACAGGAAGTGGCCAGAATGATCATAGACCCAAAATATATATCAGTGCAACTCGACAAGGTGCTTCGTTATAATTCCATTCAACATAAGATCATGGGTTTGTTCAACTTGTCACATACTTTGCGGAATCTTCTTCATGAATTGCTCTTAATGGCCATGAACAACAATCGCGTAAAAGGATTTATCCGGTCAGCATTTTCCCCGGTTAAGAAAAAATAAAATTCTACCGAGTCGAAAATTGAATTGCATGAAATTTCAGGATGAAGATGATTAAGGAATAAGTGGATTACGAAATAGCCAATTCAGGAAAAAATATACTCAGGAATGAGCTGTTTACGAATGAGTCGATTCAAGAAATAATGATGCGGGAATGATCTGACATAATAGTCAATGATCCGGACTATGTAGCGGAAGCAGGTACAGATCACTATGTACCAAATGGTTGGAAGCAAAGTGTATAACAATTAGTACACGATCAGTTCAACAGGTATTTTAAGAATATCCCGGAAATCATCTCCTGATTCCTGCATATCCTCATCCTCCAACTCGTAATACCACTGCACAGCAACCTTCTTACCTGTTTTAAATAATTCCTCGAACCTTCTGAATATCTCCAGCAGGTATTTAGAAGAACTCGTATTGAAATATTCCAGTTTTACGACAAACGTAGTATTCTCGGCTGGTTTTTCCAGGTAATTGTTAATCCAATCCATGACTGGTTCATAAAGCTGAGCAGAATTTTCAGGAATTGATTTTCCTGAAAATTCCATTTCTCCGCTCTCAGCATCTAAATTGATTGAGGGTGTCTTATCACTGCCTTCCATATAAAAATTATCCATAGCGCAAATTTACTACTCAACCTTTATTTGAACACTCATTCTGAATAAGGAATTCTCATTATCTACCTTCGAAAAATTATAATCCAGGTTTCCGTTTGACTTTCGAATAATCATGATCAATCCCAAGCCCGCTCCACCTTTATTTGAAAATCCTCCGTTATCAAGCGTTTCCCTATAGGTCATCGTGATATCTTCGTCACTCATTGATAGATACTGATCCAGCTTGGAAACCAGGTTTTTCACCTCTTTGGTTTTAATAAAATTTTCCGTCACAATAAAATAATCATCTCCTCTCTTAAATAAAGAATATTTAAACGACAGGTGATCTACTACACTGAAATCTTCCCCGTGATTAAAAATATTCTGCAAAATCTCTATCAGGACATTGACTATCCTCTTGACAATGGTGCTGGAACTTTCAATTTTCTTTAATTTGGATTCTGACATCTCCAGGATCAAATCGATCATATCATGGGTGGGTTTGCCCATGTATGAGAAAATAACTTTATCACTTCTCTTGTTCAACTTCATCTCCGAAATACCTCTCATCAGAAAATTAATACAGCACTGGCCTAAAGATAAGATGAATTCTTGATTAGGCCCAATAATTTCTTTAATAAATTACATTTTAACCCATTTTTTGTCACTTTTTACAGCAAAAAACCTGTACCCATAATTTAAATGATCCATATTGTACATTTAATTTTTTTAGAAATAGATATTTCTATATTTTAGCGGCGGTTTTCTTAAATCTAAAATATATGGATGCTGGACTTATACTAATGCTCGTTGCCTGGGTCGTGGTTGGCGCATGGATTTCAATCATTATTTTTTCACAGAAGAAGTATCACCCGAAAGCCTTATTTACCCTGTTTTTTGCAGAAATGTGGGAAAGGTTTAATTTCTATGGGATGCGGGCGATACTCACTCTTTATATGATCAAGGTACTTTTCGATCATATGTCGCAGACCGACGCTGATGAGCGGGCGATAGGGATTTACGGAGCCTATAATGCACTGGTTTACCTGACACCTGTTCTGGGAGGTATGCTCGCGGATAAGATCCTTGGCTTCCGGAGGTCTATCGTATGGGGAGGTGTATTAATGGCTTGCGGACAGGTAATGCTCATTTTCTCAGATACTTTCCAGATCATTGTCGAGAATGACCTTTTCTTCATAGGCTTATCTCTGATTGTTGTAGGAAACGGATACTTCAAACCCAATATTTCCAGCTTCCTGGGCACATTTTATGATAAGAATGATCCCCGTAAAGATGGCGCCTTTACTATTTTTTATATGGGCATCAATGTAGGTGCATTTCTTGCCCCCATAACCTGTGGGTATCTTGGTGAGACCTACGATTGGGACTGGGGATTCGGCCTGGCCGCAGCGGGTATGTTGGCTGGTCTGTTTGCCTTCAGAAAGAACATCAAAAATTTTGCAGATAAAGGATTCTCTCCTAAACCTGATTATATTAAAAAGAGAATATTTCTTGGTTTAAAACCAACTAATTTAATTCTTATAGCCTCTGTACTGATTACACCCCTAATTGCACTTTTATTGAATGTTAATGAATCAATGACCCTGATATTAACGATTCTGGGTATACTGGTTATTGGATACTTATTATATGAAGCCATATTCAAACTGGATAAAGTAGAGGGACAACGCCTGGCTGTGGTCATTATTCTGGCATTTTTCCATACACTCTTCTGGGCCTTCTTTGAACAGGCAGGAAGCTCACTTACTTTATTCACAGAAAGAAACGTAGACAGGACTTTCTTTGGCAGTGAGTTAAAAACTTCCATATTTCAGAGCGTAAATCCATTATTTATCATCACACTGGCTCCTGCATTTACGTGGCTGTGGGCAAAACTTAATAAACTAAGAATGGATCCCTATACCCCATTTAAGTTTGCATGGGGACTATTACAATTAGGCCTTGGTTTTGGAGCACTCGTTTTGGGTGCGAAATTATTTGCTTCCTCCAGCGGCATGGTACCATTAGTCTTCCTCGTATTTGCATATTTTCTGCATACAACCGGGGAATTGTGCCTGTCACCTGTTGGACTGTCCATGGTCACTAAACTTTCACCAGGTAGAATTGTTGGTTTCGTTATGGGTGCATGGTTTTTATCCATATCTTTTGCGCATCACCTGGCCGCATTCATCGCCAAGCTTACAGCCGCTCCGGAAGTAGGAAACGGAGAAGTTGCATCTCCCCTGGTAACCTTGCCTATTTATACTGATGTATACTGGCAGAGTACCTTGTTTATCATTGCTGCAGCTGGCGTATTATTCGTCCTGGCAGTACCAATAAAAAGAATGATGCACGGAATACACTAAAACAGTTAATTTTTGAAGAAATAAAGGGGTAATAGAAAATATTCTATCAAAACTGGCTCAAAAAGTAGTGTCAGATATTAAAAAATTGGAATACAAAATAATTATGCTTAGCTTTTAGAATAGCAAAGGCAGATGGCGTTGGTGTAATAAAGTCTCTATCAATTAAAATTCAATAAAATGATTGAAACCGGAATCAAATCTAAAAAATCTGACCTGTATTCATTAGGTCTAAAATCAGGGCGAATCCACTGGAATTATTCTCAAAGTGAATTGTATGAAGAAGCCTTACGAAAGAAAGAAGGCATACTAACTGACCGTGGATCACTACTCGTCGACACAAGTTTCTTTACCGGGAGGGCGCCAAAAGATAAATATGTTGTGGAGGACGAAACTACTAAAGATGTCATCTGGTGGGGAAAAGTGAACCAACCCATTTCTCCTGAAAATTTCGATGAACTATACAACGAAATGATCAAATATCTGTATGGTAAGGAATTGTATGTCCGTGAAGGATTTGCAGGAGCAGATCCCAAATACCGCCTGAAATGCAGGTTTGTGAATACCCTGGCCTGGCAGAATCTTTTCACATACAATATGTTCATAAGGCCAAATACGGAAGATCTTGAGAATTTTGTGCCTGACTTCACGGTGATCTCGGCTCCTGAGTTTACTGCTGATCCTCAACGGTTTGGATTACGTCAGAGTAACTTCGCTATTGTCAATATGACAAAGAAAATCATGATCATCGGTGGTACAGCTTACGCTGGAGAAATGAAGAAAGGTATCTTTGGTGTGATGAATCACCTTTTACCTCTGAGGGGTGTATTACCTATGCATTGTTCCGCCAATGTTGGGAAAGAAGGAGATACTGCTATTTTCTTTGGATTGTCAGGCACAGGAAAAACCACGCTTTCTGCAGATCCGGAAAGAGGATTGATCGGGGATGATGAACATGGTTGGACAGAAACGACCATCTTTAATTTCGAAGGGGGTTGTTATGCCAAAACCGTTGATCTCTCCGAAGAAAAAGAACCAGACATTTGGAATGCCATTAAGTTTGGTGCCATTGAAGAGAATTCAAGGTTTTATCCAAATACAAGGACAGTAAATTATTCAGATACGCGGGTAACTGAAAACACGAGGGTTTCATATCCAATAAACCATATTAAAAACGCCATTCAGCCTTCGATTGCCGGAGTACCCAAGAACATATTCTTCCTGGCATGTGATGCCTTTGGCGTGCTGCCTCCGATCTCAAAGTTAAATCCTGGTCAGGCTATGTATCATTTCATCAGCGGATATACAGCCAAGGTAGCAGGAACTGAGATGGGTATCGTTGATCCGGTCACTACATTTTCAGCCTGCTTTGGTGCTGCATTCCTTCCTCTGCATCCTACTAAATATGCTGAAATGCTGGGAGAAATGATGAAAAAACACAAAGTCAACGTATGGCTGATCAATACCGGATGGGTAGGAGGAAAATACGGCGTCGGGAAACGAATCGATCTCAAATATACCAGGGCAATGATCACCGCAGCTCTGGATGGTAAGCTTGATTATGTGGATTACCATGAAGGAGCCATGCTTGGCACTCAGAGGCCGTCGAATGGACCTGGGGTTCCAACGGAATTACTACGACCAAAAAATAACTGGACCGATAAGGAGGAAGTCTACAATACTGCCGACAAACTGGTTGATGAATTCAATGAGAATTTCGAGAAGT
>CBDUCT010000050.1:0-14222 GCA_965365715.1 uncultured Cyclobacteriaceae bacterium
TTGGGTGGTAACAAAAATATAGGAGTGGGAGCTTAAATAAAAGCAATGATTACTGGCCATACTTTTGATCGTATTTTTCCATCTCGTCAGCCCTGATAAACTCAACCCTTCTGTTTCTTCTTCTCCCTTCCTTGGTATTGTTGGAAGTTAGTGGTCTCGATTCCCCATATCCAATGGTTGTGATCTTTTCTGGATCTATGCCCTTATCCACAAAATATTTGTGAACCGAATTAGCCCTTTTTTCTGATAATATCAGATTGTAGTTTTCATAGCCAATACTGTCAGTATGCCCTGCAAGTATGATTTTCACCGGGGTGCTTTTCAGAAGATTAACTATCCTGTCCAGATGAGCATATGAACTTTTCCAGATCGCGTCGGAATCAAAATTAAAATGAACACCAATTGATAAAACACCATCATTGATCTCAATAGCCGGGGCTTCCTCCCCGGTTTGCCTGTTCTCTGTCTTCCCGGATGCTTCAGCTGTAGCAACAGTACTGGCGAAGGCTTCGGCCATCTTATCAGGATCTATGTAAATATCCTTATCAATTTCTCTATACTTTTTCTGACCCTTAAGAAGAATTGTATCCTCATATAATGTGGTCTCATTTACGTCAATAAAATATTTATAATTTGCACCAAGAGGAAATACAATCTCAAAATCCCCTGTTGCCGGATCAGAATTGGTATATCCTATCCCCGTTTCATCAGGAAATACTTCATAACGGATCCTGGCTGACACTGGTTCTTCGGTCCCCTCTTTATAAATATGTCCCCTCATAAGGGCGATTGGTTCAGGTTTAAAAAAGAGAGGTAATTGTATCCTGTATATGTCGGCATCATATTCAGTGTCCGTCCTTGAGTAATAGGCAAAGTCTCCTGAGGGGGGAATATTAAAAAAGATTTCATCCTCTTCACTGTTTATCCTTTTCCCAAGATTTTCCGGTTCTGTCCAGTTCTTCCAGGAATCATCCAGCCGACGGCTTATAAATACATCATATCCTCCATATCCACTATATCCTTTGGAAGAAAAATATAAAGTCTTGTTGTCTGCTGCCAGGAATGGAGAATTTTCATCGTTCGATGTATTTATGGTGTTTCCCAGGTTTAGTGGTTCACTCCAGGAACCATCGGGTAATAAAAAACTCACATAAATATCTTTTCTGCCGTGGGTATCAAATCTGTTTACGGATAGTAGCAGGGATTCCCTGCTTTGAGTCAGAAAGTAATGTCCATCATTATTCTCAATAAAAGCATTTTTTATATCCACCGGGATGGGATCAGTCCATCCATTACTTGTTATAGTACTTATCGAAACGCCAGGCTTCATGTCCTTGTTTTTATGATATCTGTTACCGAGCATTACGGTCAGTGATTTACCATCGGGTGTGATCGAACTCACATAATTAGCCCCCTTGTTATTGAGCGGATGTCCCGGATTCACTGCTTCAAGCCAGTCCTCAATATTGCTATTATATTCCGAATACCAGATATCTTCAGGATCATCGGTACCTCCAATATTCTCCGGATGGTTTATCCGGCTGAAGTATAAGGTCTTACCATCAGGGGTTAAAATCGGACGGATCTCCTTATACTCGCTATTAATACTTTTACTTAGTTTTTCGGCATCCAGCTTTTCGGAAACATTGGCTGCATTTGTAATCTCAACCTTGACTGGGGTTTTGGAATCTGAAATTCCAATGGCATCGATACCATTATACCCGGGGACAGACAATCCATCAAGAACCAGTTTTAAGGAGGTGACCTCATACTCGGTTCGCTCAATAAATACATGTAATAGTCTTCCTTTTTGAGGCCCCGGACCGGATGCCCACGTATTTATGAGGTATTCCTTACCTTTGCTATCATATGCATAAATCTGGTGTGTTGCGCTTGGATTAAAGGATTCAGCAATGACGATCTGCTGAATAGGCATAGGATTATCAAACCATACTTTTATATATTCGGATTTATTGGGATTCAGGGGCATCCATGCATTCGGACTGTCACCACCTTGAGGCAGGACATCGGGTCTACCGGTTACCTGTTCTGCGGAATATTCCTTATCCGATAGTTCTGAAGAATAATCAATAACCCGTGACACCCATTGTACTTCCTGAGCTATTGTTTGTATCGAAAAAAAGAATAAAACTATATATATTATTGATCTTACCATTTTTTCATTTTTGTCTACTGATTATCCTTACTTCCACACGCCTATTTAATCGTGATGCTTCTTCAGTGTTTTCCCAGCTTAGAGGATTTGAACCTCCAAATGCTTTTGTGAGGATCCTTTCGGGCATTATCCCACCGTGAATTAAATAATTTTTAACTTGTTTAACACGTTCCTGTGAAAGTTTTAAGTTTTTTGATCGTCCACCCCTGAAATCAGTATGGCCTTCGAGCTGAATTATCATGCCCGGATTTGCCTTCATTAAATCCACAAGGGCATCCAACTCATCATACGATTCAGGTTTTATTTCAGCTTTCCCAAGATCAAATATCAGGTTATCCAGCGTCATTAACTCTTCCGATGGTTTTTTTGATAGAAGATAATTTATATTGATCTGACTGCACTCGAGTAAAAGTGGATATAGTGTATCGATTTTCTTTAAATATTCTTCAGAACTGATCTCAATTATATACTTATCATGTCCAAATGTCCTATAACTATAATAGCCATCGCTTTCCCTGCTTTTTATAATTCCAACAAAATTGCCATGGGGTAATTCCTTATATGTTATCATTACATTCCCAATACCAATTCCTGTTAAGGAATCCTGAATATGTCCTGAAACAATGATCAGACTGTCATTAACAGACTGCGGAAGAGGAGAGCTAATCGCAAATTGTTTTTTTAAGGTAAAGGAAGGAAATAATATTATGATAATCACAGGGACTTTTAATATGAGTTTCAATTTTTCAGGCACGTGTGATAAACTTTGACAAACTCCGAAAATTATAATTCTAAAAGTCGGAAATTATTCTCTATTATTAAATTATAATAAGCGATTATTAATAATTGGATTTACATAAATAATATAGCAAAAAGGATCTTGTATGGCTTAGCAATTATTTGTATAATAAAAAAATAGCAGGTTTCTTATGAATATCGGGTACCTGTTTTCTCCATTCCTTTATTGATTTTGTTTTTATCTCCTCATTATCGGAGGTAATATCCACTGCAAGGGATAATAAAGTATCCGGCCTCAATATCCTTAGAAGTGCATCCAGGATCTTGTTATTCCGGTATGGCGTCTCCATAAAGATCTGGGTCTGGTTTTTTGAATAGACCATTCTTTCCAGATTAAGTATTGATTTTCTCCGTTCTTCCGTGTTGATGGGAAGATATCCGTGAAACTGAAAATTTTGTCCATTGAAACCGGAAGCCATTAAAGCCAGAAATATGGATGAGGGTCCTGATAATGGGATAACTTTTATTCCGTTTTTATGTGCCAATATGGTTATACCGGATCCCGGGTCAGCTATTCCGGGACAACCTGCTTCTGACATAATCCCTATGTCCTCACCATTTTTTACAATATGGATCAGATGCTCCAGGAACCTCTGTTCTGTATTTTTATCTAAAACCTCAAAATGCAGATCCTGAATATTTTTGACACCTGCTGATGATAGAAAGCGGCGGGCAGTCCTTATGTTTTCAACGAAAAAGGTATTCAGTTCATGAACAATCCGGATTACCTTTTCAGATAATACAGATCCCGGATCGGCATCCGAAATTGGTATTGGAATGATAAAAATTTTTCCTGCCGACATTTTAAGCAAATTTCATGAAGTCGATAACCGTTTTATACAATAGTTCCGGAGCCTGCGCATGCACCCAGTGTCCTGTGCCTGGCAGGTATTTGATCTTTGCCGATGGAAACAGTTCTAAGATCTGCTCTTCATCAACCGGTCTTATATAATCTGATTTATCACCGGCTATAAATAGTGTATTTCCGCTGTATGGATTTTCTGAATTTATTGCAACGACCAGGTTTTGAATACTCCGGTCGATCACATCAAGATTTATTTTCCAATAAAATCCCCCTTTTGATTTCCTTACGAGGTTTTTCAAAAGGAACTGACGAACTGAAAAATTCTGGAGCATATCACTTAAGGCATTGTCAACTTCTTCTCTCTTTTTAAATTCAGATAAATTCAGTGATTTCAAGGCTTTTATTATTCCATCATGCAATACCTGATACCTTCGTGGCGCTATATCCACTACAATCAGGTTTTCGACCTTTTCAGGGTGATGTAATGTATAATTCATACTTAGTTTTCCACCCATGGAATGCCCCATCAGGGACACTTTCTCAAGTCCAATATCATTTATAAGATCTTCAACATCATGCATCATAACATCGTAGTCAAACTCATCATGATGAAACGATCGTCCGTGGTTTCTCAGGTCGACTGTAAAAACCATAAAATCTTCCGCAAATTTTTTTGCAAGCGTTTGCCAGTTATCTGAACTTCCGAATAAGCCGTGAAGGATAATCAAAGGATCCCCATTTCCGAACGCTCTATAGAATAATTTCATAAGGATTTTTACTACGGATAAAAAGAAAATTAGAAATCATAGCCTAATGAAACCAGGAACCGTGGCTTGCCTATCGTGTAATCTTCAATAGGATATGCCAGATCAAATTTCATATAGTATCCCAGCAGGACGGTTCGAAGCCCAAACCCATAGGAGGAGAGCCAGGGATTTTTAAAATTCTGGATACGTGCCTGGAAGGGTGATCCTTCATTGGCGATAATCTGAGTATTCACGCTGTTTTCTGTTGCAAACGGTGATTTTCCTGTCCAGGCTGAACCAATATCATAGAATCCAACAAATAACAGATTTCGCAGGAAACTTGAAGATATAGGTTTGGATGAGAAGTACTTGATGATGGGAAATCGTAACTCGAAATTGACCAGCATGGCATTCGTGCCATTAAATGTATTGTAATTAAATCCTCTTAAGGGCATAATATACTGAAGGAACAATTGATTACTGTTGTCAACCAGGGGTAGATTTACCAGAGGATCATTTGGCCCTGTTACATTGGTTTCGTTGAAAAGCCAGTTGTCAACCCCACCCAGAAGATAACTTTGTTGGTTTGGCCCCATAAATCTTCCGTAATAGAGACGTGTGGCAAAAACAAATTCCTTATGAATTTTTTGATAATTTCTGAAATCGATATAAAAATTCCTGAAACTTTTTTCAGATTCGTTAATACCCTGATACAACATATACCCAACCTTTCCCTTCAATCCCGAGATAAGATTAAGACCTGTGGCTATTGAATTATCAAAGGTATATTCAGCTTTAAATCCCAGATAGTGGACCATATTGGAGGTCTCAGTACTTGGTGTTGGATTTGTTAATGTCAGACCATCAAGGTCATTGTAGGTGGTCATTGCATAAAATGGTTTTAAAGCAATTCTGGAAGTGTTATTAAGCGGCAGGGCTGCTCCTAATTCGAATTGGTTTAAAGCATATTTCTGACTTCCTGATTCGGTTCCCCGGTATAATGACTTACGGTCATAACGGACATTGAAGTCTAATGTGTGTTTCAGATACTGATATTCGCCAAATAATTTACCACTTCTTAAATTGGTAGTAGCAAGAATTCCACCAATAAACTTATGATCTTCAAGCATATCATTCATCGCCATCTCCAGCTGGATCCCAAATCCAAGCAGGGGATCAATAACAAAAGAAGTTACAAGGTTTTGGGCGCTGAACTGGGTCTGATAATCATAGGGACCTAATATCTCGCTCTCCTTTTTGAATTTCCTGTATTTTGAAAGGAAGGATTCCTGTTTCTGTGTCTCCTGAACACTTCCTTTATCGAATACATAATTGTCAGTATCAATAAATTCACCGGATGAAACCGCAGTCCGGTTAGATTGCTTTTGTGAAGGATCAGGTGTTACGGCTGGATCGGCATATTGCTTTTCAATAATATCAGCAAGGGATTCTTCATCTCCCATCGACTCCAATTCATCAGTTGAAGTACTATCCACAGGGATGCTTTCATCTTTTGTTTGAATAGCATCAGATGTGCTTTCTAAAGCGAGCGTGTCCCCAAGCGTATCCGTACTTTCATCTGACAGGGTGCTTACACCGGCTTCTATATTTTCATCTGCCAATGAGTCTACATTTGTAAGTTCTCCTTCCGCAGTCAACGAATCTGATTCTATCTGGGTTTCCGGGGTTGTACTTTCTGATTCAAACATAAAGTTATCCGTATCAATAATGCCGGATCCATCAGCATCTAAGGGTTCAACCTTATCAGGAAGGATCTCTTCCTTTTCGCCAGAAGAACGGTCCGGCAGAATTAACTTTTGCTGTTCAGCAATTTTAGCACGGGTGAGTGAATCCTTCAGCATAATTCTACGGGTCTGGATTTTCTCAGCCACATATTTAGCATTGATAACTTCCTGGCGTCTTGTTTGGGGAGTGAAAGTATTTTTGTTAAGATCAAAATCCGGATCATAATATATACTGGTGATACCATTATCAAGCATGGTATAGGCCAGGCCAGATTTATTTGGCCCAAGGTCGTAATCTAATATACTGGATCTGAATTTCGATACCTGAGTATATATTTTACGGTTTATATTGAACTTATATAAATTATCAATGCCCTGCTGGTTACTGATATAATAAAATTCAGTATCACTAATAGGTGTGGGATTGTAGTTCCGGCTTAAAGTATTGGTTACCCTGAAAAGGAGGTTCCTTGTTGTATCTATAGAATATATAAATAAATTGTAAACGTCTTCAAGGTCTTCTATATTGATATCTCTTTCAACCTTTAGTGTATCTGATGGCCGGTTTGAGCTGAAGATAATACTACTCGATCCGGGTACAAACTTTGGATTAATATCATCATAAATATCCTTGGTGATCCTTTTTATTGAATTACGTCTGAGACTGATCAGAAAAATATCACTCTGACCATTCAGGTCTGCGCTCATTACCGCCAGGTTTCCGCTTTCCGAAACATCGAAGTCTTTAATATTACTTAGTCTGGTAAGTTCTTTCTTTTGTCTTCTTCTTGAATTCACATTAAAGAACCAGAGGAAGTTCTTCCCATATTTTTTCGTTATGACAGCGATATTTTCATTATCTATCCAGCTCATGATCGGAAGTTCATATTCAATTTGCTGGTTTATAACTTTATATCCTCCGGTCATTATGTCAATAGATTTTCGGGATTGCAGATCTTTCAGGATCACTTTGTATTTACCCCGGTAATTTCTTGAATAGGCAAGATAGCGGCCATCAGGACTGATCTTTAGTTTATGGTATCTGTAGTTTCTCCGGTTTTTTACTTCGATTTTATTTCTCTCTGGAGATGCATAGCTGGTCAAAACATAATTTGAAACATCCATATAGAATGTCAGCCATTCTTCGATAAAATTCTGAAATGAGATGCCCAGTGTATTTGATATACTTTTATCTTCTTTGCGGATGATTCTGGTGAGATTTAAAATGTTCGCGATATTGGTTCTTCCATAGCGTTCAGCAATAAAATTCCATACAGACTGGCCGACCATTCTGGCATCTTCACCAAGATATTTATTTAACTTCTTTGGTTTGCCATTGATAAAATGGTCCCTCATATAATCGTCCAGTTTAACATCCCATCCATAGGCTATATACCTGGCAGCTCCGTCGATATACCATTCGGGGAGCGTCAATAGGTACGAACTTTGGAACATATCTCCCAGGCTACCTCCAAACATCATATCATTGATCAGCATTTGAGAGATCTTAAAGACGAGTTCCTGCTTGAAGTCACTCATTAAACCCGGGTAGGCAATTTCCACCTGAGGTTTAACAAAGTCAGTTTCGCCACCTACAGAGAAGTTGCTTCTGTTTACACCGACATTACTCTGCTGTAAGTCGGATACTGAATTATACAGGAAGATCCTGGTCTTAGTATATGGGGAATAACCCAACAGGTCAGTAATTCTTTCAAATTCATCCTCCAGGTATTGGGCGGCCTGATTGGCAATTATGTTACCCCCATCATAAAAGTAGATGTCAAAATTTTCGGAACTTAAATATCTCCAGTCGAAGGTTTTAAATTGCAGGCGGTTTTTACCGAATTCATCCACACTCATCTGGGCACTGGCCTGGTAGACCAGAACTGTCAGCAAAATTCCTATCAAATATCCAAAACGCTTCATTTTCTCTATCACATGGATAAATATGTAACTACTAATATAAAGAATTGTATCGTTTTATATTCGCTTCAAATTCAATTTCCGTATTACTTTCAAGGCTGTCGATAAATTTTCCAGCAAAATACGGGCCCAAAGACACACCCTTGGAGCCAAGTCCATTAAAAATGCCAATATTCGTGTATTGCGGGTGCCTTCCAATAAAGGGTCTCCTATCTTTGGTGGCAGGCCGAACACCGGCAATATGATTAATGGTTTTAAAATTAACGTCTAAAATAGCATTTAGTTTGTTTTCAAGTGATTTTTTACCCTCTTCAGTAGGAATACTATCGATTCTTTCCCAATCGTATGTTGATCCTACCTTATGTATCTCATTTTTAAAGGGTAAGACGAACAAATTCCTGTTGTAAATAAACTCAAAAGGAGGGCTTATTGTTGCAAAAATTAATTCTCCTTTCACAGGCCTGAAGGGGAGCCATCCAAATAGTTTGCTATTAGAAGCACCCACCCCATTGCAAATGATGATCTTCTGTGTTGTGAATTCCCCATATTGAATAGCTTCTCCATTTAATGTCAGGTTCTCTTCCTCAAACTGTTGATTGAAATATTTTCCATTTTCCTGAATACGTTTTCTGACAGAATCTATAAAGACCGGGATATCCAGAAACCCAGCCGACCGGACATGAGCCCCCCCCAGTTTTTCATCTATTCGGAGCGCCTTTGATTTAAAGTTGGCTGGAATCATGTATGAGTCTTCTGTACCATTAACATCATCAACATCAGGCATAATTTTATTTTGTTCCTGTAAATCTATAAAGGGCCTGTACAGGGGTAATCTGTAAAAGAATTTTGATTCAAGGTTTTTTTCTGCCTTGGTATAAAAATCATGCAGGTAGGGGAACAGTGTATCAGCCTTCCAGGTTTTTACAAATCGCCGGCCAGTGACAGGATTAAACAACCCGGCAGCAACGTTTGAAGAATGATTATCTTCAGGCAAATCATAAACAATTATTTTTTTATTTCTTTGCAGCAGTTCATAAGCTATAAGACTGCCGGCTAATCCTTGCCCTACAATGATGTAATCAACCTTCATGTATATAATATACTTGTTTGATTTTGGTAGTTTTACGAGCAAATTTGTAATAAATTTGAATTATATGGTATCTATCGAAGTTTTTTGTTTCAATGCTTTTGCTGAGAATACCTTTTTGATCATAAACGATTCAAGATGCATTATTGTGGATCCCGGATGTTATGAGCCGGAGGAATACACTACCCTGAAAAAATATATATCTGATCATGATCTTACCCCTCAATCTATAATTAATACACATTGTCATATCGATCATATTCTGGGGGTGGACAAATTGAAGGATTATTACAGCATCCCTTTTTACTTTGGCAAGAATGATCTCCAGGTCCTCAAAAGTGGTAAGCTGATTGCTCCTGCTTATGGATTTAATCAATATAGAGAACCGGAATATGATGGTTTTCTTTCAGAAGGGGAGGTAGTTAAGCTTGGCAATAGTAACCTAAAGGTCATTGATGTACCGGGCCATTCTCCAGGTCATATAGCTCTTTATGAAGAAAACAGTAAAGTATGTGTTGCCGGGGATGTGCTCTTTCAGCATAGCATTGGAAGGACTGACCTTCCTGGTGGGGATTTTGATACACTGATTAATAGCATACGAAATAAACTTTTTGTATTGCCGGGGGATGTGATTGTATATCCCGGTCATGGACCAGAGACTTCTATCTCAGAAGAAAAAAGAAATAATCCTTTTTGTGGAGATAATGCTCAAATATGAATCTGATTAAATATATCCCCAATACTTTCACCATTCTTAATTTACTCTCCGGATGTATGGGCTTGATATCATTATATGAGGGAAACCTTGCCCAGGGGGCAGTTTTTATCCTGATTGGTGCTGTATTTGATTTCTTAGATGGCTTTTCAGCCAGGATTCTTAACGCTATGTCGCGGATTGGTAAAGAATTGGATTCACTGGCAGACCTGATCACCTTTGGGGTTTTACCTTCATTTATCCTCTATCTTATGATTCAGGAACAAGGCATACCCTATATTTCCCTGCTATCCCTGCTTGTGGTTATCGGTTCAGCATTCAGATTGGCCAGATTCAATATTGATGAAAGTCAGAAAGAAGTATTTAAGGGAATGCCAACACCGGCTAATGCCTTTCTGATCGCCGGACTGGTATTCTGCTGGGATGCTGAATGGGAGATATTTTCAATTATTTATGGGAATTTATGGGGGCTTGTTTTTTTTACCCTCATATGCTCATTGTTGCTTAATGTACCTTTGAGGTTTATGTCTTTCAAAATTAAAGAGTTTGCAATTCGTGGGAATGAATTAAGTATTCTACTTGCTCTTGTTTCTGTTGTATTACTGATCTTATTTAATCTCAAAGGAATATTTCCTGCTACCGTGTTTTATGTGTTACTTTCCCTGGTGCAGAATATATTTGTAAGAAAGGCCTTGTCTTGAATCCTACATATCGGATTCCCGAAGCTCCTTTATTTTGAAAATAGCCTGATTATTAGGTAAATAGTGGTTATTTTTGCTGTCCCGATAATAAATATTACAAGCGGGAAGGCGTTTATATAGGTAAAAGGAATTTGAAAACAGTGGGCAAGGAAATTACTTATTTGATATTAGCTGCTTTCCTTACAGTTAATCACCCCGGTTTTTCCATTAATGCAGATAATCCTGAAAAATTTGTTATTGAATGGAATGAACCTGCCCCTATAGCTATTCCAGAGGGCGGGATTAAAAATGTATTGTATTTTGAGCAGTCTATTCATGTTGGCGAATATTCATACCTGCCTATATTGCCAATAACAATTCCAGGCAAAGAAGTTTTTGATATTCAAGTTATTCCGGGCCAGATGCTTGATTTAAGTCCCGCCGAAATGGATTTGATTGAATTTGAAGAAATCAAAGACTTGCCACAGATCAAAACAAGGCCTGTATTTTTTGGGGGTCAAACCGGAACACAGGTTTGGGTACTTCCTTTTTTTACCGATAGCCTTTCGGGGGATATTAAGAAAGTAAAATCTTTTAGTCTTCAGTACAAGGAAAAAAGTTCATTTTCCGACAGGGAGGCTATTTATCGAAAATCAGATCCTTTTGAATCTGTTCTGGCCAGCGGGGAATGGTACAAAATCGCATTAACAGAATCAGGTGTATATAAAATAGACTTCAGTTTCCTGGTAAGCCTGGGGCTGAATCCTGCATCTATCGATCCGAGGAATTTGCGGATCTTCGGTAATGGGGGATATCTTCTCCCTCAGAAAAATGATGAACCAGTACCTGAAGACCTTGAAGAAAACAGTATTATAGTTGTTGGAGAAGAAGATGGTCAGTTTGATCAGAATGATTACATACTGTTCTTTGGCTTATCCCCCCATAAACTGGAGTTTAAGCAGGGTTCCGATGGTTATTATGTAGAATATGTAAACAATATATATTCTGATACCACTTTTTACTTTTTGAACATATCTGACACACCAGGTAAAAGAATAGCCGATAAAGAGGATCTTGGAGAAAATTATCCAATAATCAAAACTTTTGATCAGCTTTTAAAATATGAACTCGATCAATTAAGCATTCTGAAATCAGGGAGAGAATGGTACGGCGAAAAATATGATTTGAAAACCGTTTATGATTATCAGTTTGAAACACCGGGTTTAACAGAAAATGAGGAATTGAAAATAATCAGTTCTGTAATGGCAGCGTCTTATAATCCTTCCTATTTTGAACTGGAAGTAAATGGATTTACCGTTGGACAGCAGGAGATGGATGTCATACCAGAGACAAAGTATGGCATTAAAGGTAAGACCAGAACGGATACATTCAGCATTAGCACCGGTATCTTTCCCAGGACTACCGATAAACTGGATTTGAAAATGAAGTATGTTAAGAGCAGCAGTACCGACCTGTCAGCCGGATACCTTGACTTTTTTAATATCTGGTGTAAGAGGGATTTGGGGATTTATGATACCCAAACCTATTTTCAGTCCATTGAGAGTTTAGAGAACCCGTTTTCAACCTTTTCAATAGCGGATGATGGATCAGATTATACCATTTGGGAAGTAACCGATCCTTTCAGTCCCCTAAACCAAAGATTTTCTAAAGTAAATGGAATAAGCCTGTTTGGTACCGAAACCACTCAACTGAAAAAATTTGTTATTTTCTCCGATAACAATCTGCTGCTACCACTTCCTGCCGGAAGAGTGGCTAATCAGGACCTGCATGGAAGGGCAACATCTGAATTTATTATTATCACGCATCCGGATTTTAGGATGTCTGCCGAGCGATTAAAGAACCACAGGGAGCAAAGTGGCATATCTACCGAAGTTGTTACCACCACAGAGATATACAATGAGTTTTCATCCGGGGCCCTTGATATATCAGCGATCAGAAATTTTATCAAGTTCAGATATGACAATGCGGGTGGAGCAAATACTTTGAAATACGTATTGCTCCTGGGTCGCGGTTCCTACGATTACAAGGACCGCATTGATGGAAA
Source organism: uncultured Cyclobacteriaceae bacterium (assembly GCA_965365715.1). Classification (GTDB taxonomy): domain Bacteria; phylum Bacteroidota; class Bacteroidia; order Cytophagales; family Cyclobacteriaceae; genus JAGTVG01. The sequence goes on from CBDUCT010000050.1 coordinate 12,741, forward strand.
TACAAATCTAGTTCCCATTTATGAATCGCGTAATTCCCTGCACCCTATCTATAGTTATTCCTCTGATGATTATTATGGCTTTATGGATGATGGTGAAGGTGAATGGGAAGAAAGTTTCCTGGGTGACGAGGTTATGGATATTTCGGTGGGCAGAATTCCGGTCGTGAATTCTTTTGAAGCCAGTGATGTTATTAATAAAATAATAATTTATGAATCAGATCCCAGGTGTTATGGCCCATGGAGGAACAATATCCATTTTGTGGCTGATGATGGTGACGGCACAGATGGTATACGGCATTCAAATGATGCTGAGAAATTATCCGTGATGGTTGACACAGCTTATTCTAACTTTAATATTGGGAAAATATATGTTGATGCGTATCCACAGATCATCGAGCCAAATTTCCAGGAATCTCCTGAAGCCAGAAAAGCGGTTGATGATGCTACAAAAAGTGGTGCCCTTATAATGAATTTCACCGGGCATGGTAATGAATTCCAATGGACTTCTGAGAAGATACTCGACAATTCCATGGTTACCCGTTGGGAGAACCTGTATCGGTTGCCATTCTTTGTCACCGCTACCTGTGAATATGGCCGTCATGATGATCCTGGTTTAAGATCAGGGGCCGAATATGCTATGATAAATAAACGCGGGGGAGTAGTTGGACTAGTTACAACCTCGAGGCCGGTTTTTGCTTCTACCAATTATATATTGAACAGGGCGTTTTATGGCCAGGTATTCAGAAAAGTAGAAGGTATATACCAGACAACAGGAGAGGTTTTCAAAAATACAAAAAATGAAAGCCTGAATGGATCTGTAAACAGGAATTTCTCATTACTTGGAGATCCATCGATGAAACTGGCTTATCCTGATCAGAATGTTGTAATAGAAAAAATTAATGAGATTCCCCTGGATACCCAGGTTGATACCTTAAAAGCACTGAAAAATGTAAGGGTCTCAGGTAAAATAATTAATTCAGATCAGGCGCATATTACTGATTTCAATGGGGTACTAACAGCAGCTGTTTATGATAAGAAAGAACTGGCTGAAACCCTTGGAACGGAAGATCCGGTTATGCAATATGAGATACGTAAAAGTCTGATCTTTAAAGGCGATGTATCAGTTGTTAATGGAAATTTCGAATTTCAGTTTGTAGTCTCTAAAAATATCTCCTATCAAATTGGTGACGGAAAGATCAGCCTCTATGCGGTAAATGATGAAAAAGATCTGGACGCAGCAGGTTCGAATATTGATATTCCTGTAGGAGGAATTACTGATGATTTTGTTCTGGATGAGCTGGCACCTGAAATTGAAATGTACCTTGAAGACACAACGTTTACGGATGGCGAACTCACCAGTGACCATCCCAGGTTGATTGCCCATCTTTATGATGAAAGCGGTATAAATATAACACAAAGTGAAATCAGCGAGGGAATTGTGGCCAATTTGGATGACAAAGTGGATTATACTCTTAATAATTT
>CBDUCT010000051.1:0-14101 GCA_965365715.1 uncultured Cyclobacteriaceae bacterium
TAAAGCTGCTGAAGAATACCTGCTCTTCCATGTTACTCTTTTTAAATTCTTCTCCTTGAGGTCATAGATCTTAATAACAGAATAGGTTTGATTTCCCCATCTCGGATCATATTCAATTTCATTCCATACTATAATATCATTTGCAACAGATAGCATGCCCGTACTGTTTATTATTCCGGGGACAGACAGCTTTCTATCCTTGCCGGTTTCATCAAACCATACAAATGTGGGTATATCACCGATCCCGGATTTTAATGAAATAACAGATCCATCTTTCAGGTAATGGGGGTAAGCATAATCAGTATACGCTTTGGAATACCTGAAATTCACCTGGTTGAACCTGTTAAAGGTCCTCTTTTCTATTTGATTACGCCATAAACTATCAAGCTCAATCATCATCGATTGATAATTCTGCAACAGGCTTTTTCCGCTGTATTTTTTTATTCTATTGGAAAAACGAAAAGGTATAAAAGGCCAGGCCCAGGTTTGCCTTGTTGTCTCGTCAATGATCGCATCTCCATAGTGATTTCTTAAATAACTGGTCATATAGTATCCAAAAGTATAATGATCCTGAACCTGGTACTTGAAGGATCTTAAATATTGACGGTAATAATTAAAAGAACCCCTTTCCAATGTATTGGTTCTCAATAACATGCCAAAATTCGGGATCCGGCCTCTCCCTCCCCTCGTCAGGGCTGTTTCAATTACCACTGCATCACCTTCCCAGAACCATTCAGGGACAGCCAGATGAGCCAGACTGCTGGATGCGTTATAGCCCAGGACATAGAAAACGCCTTTGTTAAATTTAGTGATGCTTTTATCGAATTGAACTACATGCCTGAATTCGTGAACTGACAAGAGGTCCATCCAGTCCAGCAGGCCGGCAAAATTGTAATCCTGTGTCGGCATTGTAAAAAACTCAGATCTTCTCGGAGTCTGTGATACAAATCCGTTGGATATGGAATTATGGTTTTGAAGAATTACGGATATCTTTTTTGGAGTTACCCCAAGACTTTGGCTTACCGGTTTGTATAATTCCTCCATTGTATTGGCAATACGCTGGCCCTCCTTCAGGAATCCTCCTTCAAACAAAATATTAAAATGAGGAGAATTGATCTGATACCATTTTAGTTTTGGGGGATTGGTTGATAAGATCTGACTCTGAGCCCAGGAATCAATAACAAAGAATGATTGAATTATAAAAATCAGATAATATTTTATCAACCGGGCTAACATATACTCAAACGATCATAGACCGAACCAAGGTCAAACATGTGAGTAAACATACTGTATAACCAATTAAAAAGAAAGTGTATGTTAAAATTGTAATAATTGAAGATTTCTAATATCTATATTTCAATCCAAATCTATAAAATCCGGGAAAGTTCAAATTTCTAGGCATAATTATGCTGTAGGGTTAGATTAATTTTCTAATATTGCTTTATCTATCATACTTTGAAAATTGGTTAATGATATAAACAATTTGAATAGCTGAATAATTAAATATTTAATTGGTTCCTGAATGACCCTTATCTGGTATGAATAATAGTATTATTCCCATATCAATACGATTAGCTGAGATTGCATATCATAAAGGTATGCACCATGTTATTATATCCCCCGGTTCACGATCAGCACCAATCACCATCGCTTTTGCCAGACATCCAAATATTAAAGCCTATGTTATTCCGGATGAACGATCTGCAGGTTATATTGCATTAGGCATGTCACTAAAACTGGGCCAACCGATAGGTTTAGTTTGCACCTCAGGTACTGCTGCCATTAATTTGTATCCCGCCATAGCCGAAGCCTTCTATCAGAATATACCCCTGTTAGTATTTACAGCAGACCGCCCTCTTGAATGGATTGACCAGGCAGACGGACAGACGATCCACCAGGAAAACCTGTATGGGAAGCATGTCAAGAAATTTTTCACTCTGCCATCAGATCAGATACATCAGGATGGGAATTGGCATGTTGACAGGGTTATCAATGAAACTATCAATACCGCCTTAGACCCGGTTCAGGGTCCTGTTCACCTGAACATTCCAATACGGGAACCATTTTATCCTGAGGATTCTGATGAATACCTGTTCAAGAGTAATCCGAAAATTATTGATACTCCGGGGAACACGGGTGATTTGAATAATGTTAAATGGGATGAACTAAAGGACATCTGGAATAGGTCCCATCGTATCATGATAGTTGCAGGACAATCCAGGTTGGATTCTGATCGAAATAAAATACTGAATGAATTTATTACAAAATACAGGATCCCCTTATTGGGTGATACCATTGCAAATATCCATGGCATGGATAATAAAAACATTACACATCATGACTTGATCCTGGGCAAAAATGGTATGTTGAAAAAAATGCTGCAACCAGACCTACTGATCACCTTTGGCAATGGAGTTATTTCAAAGAATTTAAAGAATTTTCTCCGTAGCGCCAATCCTGCTCATCACTGGGATATCCGTGAGGCAGGATATCACCCGGATACTTTTCAGTGCTTAAGCCACAGGATCCGGTTAAAACCAGATGTATTCTTCCAAAAGGCTTTAGAATTCTTTCCGGAAAATACCAGGTCAAGTGATTATCTCAAGCAATGGGTTTTAGAAGAAAAAAACACTGAAAAAAAGATTCCTGGATTTTTCGATTCAAATCTTCAATTCTCTGAGCTGCAAGCAGTTCATGAGGTTATTCATTCCCTTCCTGACAGGACCAGTCTTCACCTTGCCAACAGCATGCCGGTCAGATTGGCAAATCTTATAGCGTCCCTTAAACCCGGTATAGAAGTGTTCTCAAACAGGGGTGTGAGTGGGATTGATGGTTGCCTAAGCACTGCAATGGGAATTTCAGTACATTCTGATCAATTGAATTTTGTTCTGATAGGAGATGTGGCCTTTTTTTATGATAGAAATGGTTTATGGCATGATATCGATTCAGGCAATTTACGGATCATACTGTTAAACAATCATGGAGGTGGGATTTTCCGAATGATAGACGGACCATCAAGACAACCGGAACTTAAGGAATATTTCGAAACCGACCAGAAATTAAATGCTCAAAACACCTCAGCTGATTTTGATCTTGACTATTATTTCTGTAACGACATCAAAGGATTAAAACTCAATTTCCAAAAATTGCTGGTAGATGATGGAAAATCAAAAATTCTTGAAATTGAAACTGATAGTCAAATTAATAAAACTATATTTGATAAGTATACATCTCAATTCTAGAAAAAATGGAACTTAATTACCCTTGGAAAGAAATTGTACACTATAAAGAAATACTATTCCAGTATTATAAAGGAGTTGCAAGGATCAGCATTAACCGTCCTGAAAAGCACAATGCTTTCACTCCTCTAACCGTGCAGGAAATGAGCGATGCTGTCGAATTATGTCGGCAGAACCATGAGATCCAGGTAATTGTTATTACCGGGGAAGGTGGAAAAGCTTTTTGTTCCGGAGGTGACCAAGGTGTAAGAGGAGAAGGTGGTTATGTTGGGGAGGACGAGGTGCCTCGTTTAAATGTACTTGATCTTCAGAAGCAGATCAGATCAATCCCAAAAGTAGTTATTGCCGCTGTTGCTGGCTGGGCTATTGGAGGCGGGCATGTGCTGCATGTGATCTGTGACCTTACAATAGCGGCCGAAAATGCCAAATTCGGGCAGACAGGACCAAAAGTAGGCAGCTTCGACGGTGGATTTGGAGCTTCTTACCTGGCCAGGATCGTCGGACAGAAAAAAGCCAGGGAGATCTGGTACCTCTGTGATCAATATAATGCACAGGATGCCCTAGACATGGGTTTGGTAAATAAGGTAGTGCCATTAGACAAGCTTGAAGAAACCTATGTGGAATGGGCTATGAAAATCATGGAGAAAAGTCCAATTGCAATTCGCATGCTTAAATCTGCTTTCAATGCGGAATTAGATGGACAGGCAGGCATTCAGGAATTGGCTGGAAATGCTACATTGCTGTATTATCTATCCGATGAAGCCAAAGAAGGGAAAAATGCTTTTATGGAAAAGCGAAAACCTGATTTTTCAAAATTCCCGAAATTTCCATGATAAAATAATCGATCAGTGGAATCAGTGTGGATCAATGGGCATTCCCATCTGCTGGAAGAATACTTAGAGGATTCCAGTACAATTGATAATCTTCCCGTTTTTGAGAAAGAAATTATTTCGTTCATTATAGATTGGAAGACAGGCAGAGATAGATTCCTGCTTAGCTCTTCCGGATCAACAGGGACGCCAAAGAAAATTGCCCTCCATCGGGATCGTATGATCATAAGTGCAGAATCCACCATGGATTTCCTGGAGATCCCGGCAGGAGGAAAAGCTTTGCTATGTCTTGATCCGCGATATATTGCCGGAAAAATGGTTATTGTAAGGTCGCTCATAGGACATCTGGATCTTCATGCCATTGATCCCAAATCTAATCCGCTAAAAGAATTCGAGCCGGAATATACGATAGACCTGGCTTCCTTTGTCCCCTACCAGATAGCAGAGATCTTTGGGGACTCAGATAGCTTGAAAAAATTCCGAAATATAAAAAATGTGCTCATAGGAGGTGCCGGGATTTCTCCACGACTGGAAAGGAAATTAGGGACTTTAAAAAATGATATCTACCACACTTTTGGAATGACGGAGACCGTTTCTCATGTAGCACTAAGACCGCTATCGGGGATGAGAAAATCACAGTATTTCAAGGTGTTTCCCGGGACGACTATAGGAAAGGATGAAAGAGGGTGTTTAACCGTGGAGGGAAGGATTACGGGAGATGAAAGACTCATTACCAATGATCTCGTAGAGATTGTAAATGAAAAAGAGTTTGAATGGAAAGGCCGCATAGATCATGTCATTAACACCGGCGGTATCAAAGTCAATATTAGTTTACTTGAAATTAGAATTAGGGAAATCCTGGAATCGATTAAGATTTATAATAATTTATTTATTGACCACATATCGGATGAAAAACTAGGTGACAAAATTGTATTGATTTTAGAATCCGGATCTTTCGATATTGATTCGGGAATAATTAAGGCAACTTTAAAGAAGCATTTAGACAGATTTGAGATTCCAAGGCAAATTCAAGTTATTAAGGAATTTGCTCTTACAGATACTGGCAAGATAAACCGGAAATTGATCATGAGACAAATCCAGGGATTATGAATATATCCCGCAATTTACATATTCCGGCGTTCTAATGTACTCTATCTTACACCTCTTTATTTTCATATAGATAACAAATGATCATATTATTCTTTATCCTTTAACTTCATTACTTCCTGTTGCAAGTCGAGAACAATATTTTTCAAATTATCTATATCCATACCAGGTTCAGAGGAAGGATCAGGAAAATTCTGGCTTATGAACATGACAGCTTCCCAGATCTCCATAATATCTTTCGTATTCACATCATAGGAATGGTAGAATTTATTATCCGATACCAGTTCAAATGTGTTTTCTTTGGAATCGTCTCGAAATACCCTTTTAAACACGATACCTTCAGTTTTGGTCAAGAGGATATAGGGTTTCCCTTCTTTTATGTCCCCGGGTGTTTCCAAATACTTGCATATAATCACCGTACCTGGCAACAAGGGCAGCATGGAATCCCCACTGATCTCAAAAGCCCGGTATGTTCCGTTCTTAGACAGGAATGGCAATTTGAATTTGGGCATATCCTCCAGATATTCAGGATCTGCATATCCATTCAAATACCCTGCCGAAGCTTTTTGGGGTATTAAATCAATATATTCTTCACCCTCTTTATCTACAGTTATGGCTAAAACCTTAGATTTTGGTTTTTGATTGAACACATTTCCAAATGCACTCTCAAATCCGGAAACATCCTCAGAAATCAAAGTATCCACTGATACTTTAAATATTTCTGACATCTTTAAAAGGTTATTCAATCTGGGATCCGCCCGTCCCTCTTCATAGGCACCCAGCAAAGATCTTTTAATTCCTATTTTCCCAGCTAATTGTTCTTGAGTAAGGTGGCTGTTCTTACGAAGGAATTTAATATTATCACTGATAATGCTCATAATATTTTTAGCAATTTGGTTATTCTAAGTTCGGAATTTCCAATCATTTTAGCAAGAATTATCAAAAATATTGGCCAACCTGAGACTTTCACAGAACAATATATATAAAATCCTGGATGAGCAGATCCTGAAATCGCGTAAGCGGGATAAACAAATCTTAGATCATTTGACTGAAAACCATAAAAGTGGAATCAAAAATCGACCGTGTTCCCACATTATACAGGTGCTTATGGTAATAGCCATCCGGCTGATCAATTCCATCCAGTTTTTTAAGTATGGTTTCCACGATATACCGGACCGTTTTACCTGGCTCGACCAGTATGTACCCATAATACGGATTTCCACTCTGGGTTGTCAGGTAAAATTTAACCTGGCTGTTACCTGAGGGCAACTTCTTGGAATATATTTTTATTTTCTGAGCGTTTGACATAGCGTTTATCGGTTATAAATCAGTTTCATTATTTCAATATTACTATTATTTTTAGTATTTTAGTATATAAAATTAGTAATTTTGTTTTTAAAAGACAAGATATTGTCAATATTTTTAGTATATATGCTAAAAACTTTAAATGTTTAACTATCGGGCAGATACAATATGTTATATCCCCCAAAGCACAGGTCCGTGATTCATATGGATCTCGACACATTTTTTGTATCAGTCGAATGCCTCCGGGACAATCGTCTGAAAGGCAAGCCCCTGATTATCGGGGGATCGGGGGACCGGGGTGTGGTTGCTGCATGCAGTTATGAATCCCGGCACTTTGGAATATATTCAGGCATGCCCATGAGGCTTGCACGTCAGCTCTGTCCTGATGCCATCATAATTTCAGGTGACATGGATGCTTACAGTAAGTACTCCCGGTCAATCACAGAGATCATCGCTGAAGCATCACCTGTATTTGAAAAATCTTCGATCGATGAATTTTATATTGATGTCACAGGAATGGACCGTTTTTTTGGCTGCTACAAGTGGGGAAGCTGGCTGAGAAAAAGGATCATTCATGAAAGTGGCCTCCCGATATCCATGGGCTTATCCATTAATAAACTTGTATCAAAGGTAGCTACCGGCGAATCCAAACCGAATGGGCAACGTCACATCCTGGAGGGGCAGGAAAAAACATTTCTGGACCCACTCCCCATTCGCAAGATCCCGATGGTGGGAGAAAAAACCGGCCAGTTTCTTATGGAGATGGGGATCAAAACTGTACATACGCTCAGGTTAATGCCGATAGAAATGCTACAGGCAGCATTTGGAAAAAATGGGACAGAACTCTGGAAAAGGGCGAATGGAATAGATCATTCACCGGTAATACCTCACAGTGAACAAAAATCCATCTCTACTGAAATGACCTTTGAATCGGACACCATAGATGTGAAAATGATGAAATCTGTGATCACGGCAATGGTGGAAAAGATAGCCTTCCAGCTTCGAAAAGAGCAAAAGCTTACATCCTGCATTGCCGTTAAGATCAGGTACAGTAATTTCGAAAACGCATCCATGCAACGGAAGATCGCATATACTTCGTCGGACAAAACATTGATCCATCAGGCGCTGGAACTGTTTGATAAACTGTATACCAAGCGTCTGCTGATACGTCTTGTGGGAGTACGCTTCAGTGGACTGGTACACGGTAATTATCAGATCACCCTTTTCGACGATACCATAAGCGACATTAACCTCCACAGCGCCATGGACAGGATGAAGGTCAAATATGGCCCGAAAAGTGTGATCAGGGCAGTTACCCTCGACACGAGCAGCAGGATCAGGATGAACCAGAATCTGTTTAAAGGATAAATCAAATAAAGTTATTTGACAGCATAAAATATTCGATCAGCAGTTGGTGAATCAACTGAATAAAATTGGGATATAAATTGGACAAGGAGTTCAAAGAGGTTTGAATATTTGAAACAGAAGGCAGGAATCAGACAAAGGAGGTATCTGTAGTTTGTTTAAGTGCATGCTTCATGGGCCAATAATTCGCTATGGATATCATATGCCTCCCATATGGGTAATATTTTATCCTGAATTTCATATCTTTGATACTGGTTCATAATAAAAGGCATTGAAAATAATTCAATCGGTACTAATTGCAACTTATTTAATCCTGACGGGAACTATTCCATCAAATTCGCAGGGAATTAAAATTGCAAAATTAAAATATAACGGTGGTGGTGACTGGTACGCTAATAAAACGGCACTCCCAAATCTGATAGCGTTTTGTAACAGCAGGTTGAATATGGGCCTTGCACTTGAGGAAGACATCGTGGAAGTTGGCAGCAGTGACCTTTTCCTGTACCCCTATTTATACATGACCGGTCATGGCAACGTGGTATTTTCAACACAGGAAGCAGAAAATCTTAGAAACTATCTTATCGGAGGGGGATTCCTCCACATTGATGATAATTACGGACTTGATCAGTTCGTAAGGCTTGAAATGAAAAAAGTATTCCCGGAACTGGAATTCATTGAACTCCCCTATTCTCATCCGATATATAAACAGCGGTTTTCTTTCCCTGAAGGCCTGCCCAAAATTCATGAGCATGATGGTAAACCTTCACAGGGTTTTGCCCTGATCCATGAAGGCAAGGTAGTATGTTTCTATTCTTATGAATGTGACCTGGGAAATGGCTGGGAAGACCAGAGCATATATAATGATCCAGAGGAATTACGACTGGAAGCACTAAAAATGGGGGCCAATATACTTTCCTTTGCCTTTACGGGATATTAATATTCTAATTCAGGGTATTCTCAAAGAACAATATCGATGCCCTTTTCTTTTCTATTTCTTCTGCATTGTTAACCTTTTGAATTGTTAATACATTTTGAAGATACATGGCACCGACCAAAATATCCAGGTCACCATCCATATCAAAATCACCAGTCGTAATTGTATTCCATTGGTTATCAATGGCCGCACTGAATGAATATGGTGTATAATTATAAACCCCGTTACACTCAAAATACATAATACCTCTTTCAGGATTATTATTCATATCTGCAAAATTGGCGGCAACCATCATGTCGAGATCTCCATCACCATCATAATCATTAACCTCTGCCTTTGCAGCACCATATATGGAGAAAAAGTATTTCTGGGTAAAATCATTACTTCCATCGTTTTCCAGGATCCTGACACCATGATATGGTTTAAGGATCATGGAGTAATCAAAATTGTCCCCGCAAACATAAAGGATATCCATATGACCATCTTTATTAAAATCCTTTAGATCTATAAACATGGAACCGTATACCGCGGGATATCTGGCCACAATTTTTGTATTATCTGCACTAAAATTCCCCAAACCGTCATTATAATAAATCACAATTCTTTCATCACCCTGCGCAAAAAGGACAACAATGTCATCATATCCATCCTTATTAAAATCATAGGGCTCCATGGAGATGGATCCCGGGATCTCTTCTATTACCTCCCGTGAAAATTTTCCTGATGAAGTGGCCCTGTAAAAGGTTAGACGGCCTATATCATTCCCATATTCGCAAACGATGTAGTCAGGCCGGCCATCGCCTGAGAAATCTTTATGAATGCTACGGACTGGTCTGTACAAAGAGTCTAATATTACACGTATAGATTCGGGATTGAAGTCAATAGATCCCTCCTTTCGAAGTATTGTACCTTTGTTTTCGTTATTCGGGTGTAATATCCCTGGTAAAGTAATATCGAATCCATTTTCCAGTAGAATCATATCCGTTGGAGGGCTGTCCAGGATCAACTTCTGTTCAACATTCCCATCTAAATCGAGTTTGTATAGCGTATTTGTCATCCCATCTGCTGCGAAAACCTTCCTGGATAATGAATCATATTTCAGCATAGTAATAATAGAGCTTCCCGATAAACTGTCTGTAAAGTTGGAAACTTTGAACATTGGCGGATCGACCTGTGGTACCGAGGGTAAAATAGCCTTTGGCATTTTCTGCGGACTCCTTTCGATAAAATAGGCTACAATCTTTTCCCATTCCTCCTGCTCCATAACCGGTTCATTCAATTGCCATATAGGACTGATATTCGGATATCGTAATATGGAATGATGATCCATTCCCAACCTCCGTCCCATTCTGGGCAGTACATTTAGTTGCCAGGTATCTTTATCTAATAATGTCGGAGGTGTAAATACATGGCAGGAAGTACAATGGATTTGCGCCAATTGTCCGCCTTCATGAATAATATCGTCATCAATCCTCGTCCGTTTGGAATCACAACTGATTAATGGAATTAAAAATAATATTACGATAACTATTCTGCTGTAATAAAAAAATGAATGCCTTAAAATCATGTCTTATGTTATAAAAGAACAAATATAGGATTGTGTAAATATATCATGATTAAAAAAACAGCATATATTTCGAATATGAAAGAATTTTACAAATTTCTTAATTAACTAATTTTTTAGTTGCAAAACTAAAACTTTAGTTTTATGTTTACCGTAGAATTAATATATAATGGATATAAAAGAACTTACAAAGGCGGAAGAACAGGTAATGCAAATCCTATGGGAAATCAAACAAGGATTTGTAAAAGATGTGATTGAAAAAATGCCGGAACCGAAACCCGCTTATAATACAGTATCCACTATCATCAGGATATTGGAGAAAAAAGGATTTGTTGGCTATAATTCATTTGGAAAAACCCATGAATACTATCCATTGATCGCAAAAGATGAATACCGAAGCTTCTTCCTGAGGAATTTTATGGGCAACTATTTTGGGGGTTCCATTAAAAATCTGGTGTCCTTCTTCGCCAAGGAACACCATCTGGATATAAATGACATGGAAGAGATCATGAAATATGTTGAGGAGGATCTTAAATCGGACAAGAAATGAACGAGGTACTTAAATATCTGATAGAATCCAGTATTGTCATCAGTATATTTTATCTGATTTATGTTTTCATTTATAAAGGGGATAAAAACTCTACATTCAATCGGATTTATCTGATTTCCAGTTCGTTTTTAGCGGTTGTGCTTCCTGTTTTTAAATTCCCTGTTCTTGCGGGACAGGAAATAGAGTATACCAACTCCTTACATCACGCGATTCAACTCCCGGAAATTATAATAAGTGATCAATCTACAGTAGCTGCAACACCATCTGAGATTAGTCTTTCGCAGGTAATCATGATCGTTTATTTCACCGGATTGGTATTCTTCCTATTCCGGTTTCTATATGAGCTGTTTCTGACTTTCAAACTTATCAGGAACGGATCAACGAATTCAAAGGAATCTGAATCTTATACCTTTATAAACACGAATGGGAAACTACCAACCTGCAGTTTTTACAAATATCTTTTCTGGGACGAGACCCAGAATTTCAATGAAAAAGAATCCAACTTCATCATTAAACATGAAGAAGGTCATATACGTCAAAGACATACTTTTGACTTAATTTATCTGGAAATTTTGCGCATTATTTTCTGGTTTAATCCAATATTTCATGGTTACAAAAAGGCCATGCTTTCTGTTCATGAATACCTGGCGGATGAATTTGCCCTTGCAAATACCAACCCACAGGGATTCATTGCCCTGCTAGGCCGGCAGGTATTACAGAGACACAATCTGACTTTGAGTAACCATTTCAGTAAATCACAAACCGTAAAAAGAATTAAAATGATCAAATCAGAAAAAAAGAAACCTGCTGTTCTAAGATGGACAGTTATGGTTGCCGTTATTCTTACCATGTTCTACTTTTTTTCATGTGAACAGGGTTACTCACTGAATGAGTTAAAAATTGAAGCTGCTAATTTACCTGACCTGGGGGATGGCTGGAACTATGTTGACATTGAATCCCTCTCAACTGAAATGTCTGAAAAGGTGAAGGTAGTTAAAGCTGAAAATGTATCGGATAATATTTATGTAGCAAAGGCTATTAACGGGAGCATTCCACTACCGGATCTTTCAGGCTCTGATATGATATACGCCTACAGGATATGGTTCGAAAAGGAAGACGAATCCTATTTTATTATCATCAGCGAGAAGGAAAAAGAACCGGATCAGGAAGTTATAGCTGAGGAATCTGAGAACGAACTTGAAGGAGAAGAGGTTTTTAAAGTTGTTGAAAACCAACCTGTACCTCAAGGTGGATTGCCAGAGTACTATAAATTCATCTCAGAAAATTTGAAATACCCTGAAGAGGCCAAGAAGAATGGTGTTCAGGGAAAAGTCTTCATACAGTTTGTTGTAAAGAAAGACGGCACAATTGCTGATGTTCAGTGTGTAAGAGGGATTCACCCATTATGCGATGATGAAGCTGTTCGGGTTATCAGCAACAGTCCCAACTGGAAACCCGGTCAACAGGATGGCAAGAACGTTAATGTCCGTTTTATTGTTCCAATTACTTTTAGCTTGGATGGTCCAGGGGAGAAAAAGGAATAACATTTCTCAGTTTTAATAAAGACATTTAAATAACAAGAAATTATCCCATTTCCACGTGGGGTAATTTTTTTGTTTCATTGATAATGACGTTTGAGCCTATGAATTGAACATGAAGAATTCCTTGCTCTACCTTCTGATCATATAACCTGGCACCAGCCTTTCAAAAACCTGAACATCTAACACTGCAGCAAATAACACGCCAATGCCAAACATGATTATATCTATGAGGTCATATGTTACACCAAGCATATAAATGCCGAAAGCCTGCATAATCTCAATAAAAGTTGCCAGGGTAAAAACGATAAATGCCTTTGTATACCATTTTCTTAAAAACCGGATCTGTAAATCATTCATGCAAAGTAAAAAATAGAATGCGACTGGAATCATGATATCAGATGCATAACTATAATACAAAATGTAAAGATCTCCATTCAGATAGCTGCCGATTCTAAAGATATGGGCTGAAGCTATAAGAAGATTAACGCCAATACCTACTGCAGTCCTGACTATTCGATTCTTTTTTAAAGCTTCCTGATTCAATACAAGTAATTTAAAATGTACTATTTTTTGCTTACCCCCCTTGATTATATCGTTTTGACAAGAATTTCTTTCATGTCCGTTTTTTCCAGTTTTGCCGGATTGTTCTTATTTGATGTATTTTCCAGGATTCCTGGAATAAGATCCGGTTCTAATCCAAATTCTCTCAACTTAGGCAATTTAAATTTAAGAGTCAGATCATAGATCTTATTGATAAGAAATTCGGCATAAAACATCTTGTCCCTATCAGATGATCCATGAAACATTTTACCAATTTCTGCATATTTCAAGACAGCCGGATTATCAGGATCCTCTTTTAACAACCTGTTCAATGTTATCTCATTGGAAACACCCATTAGTGAGGCACAAACCAAACCATGTGGTATTTCTATCCTTCCACCAATTGAAGAAGCAAATCCATGCACAATCCCTAAACCGGCATTGGCCAGTGTAATGCCGGAACAAAATGCAGCATATGCCATACCAGATCTTGCTTCGAGGTCAGTATCGTCGTTAACCACCCGTTCAAGGAATTTATTTATCATTTCCAGTCCTGATAAAGCAATGGCATCTGTAAGAGCATTCGCAGAGGTTGATAAATAACTTTCCAATAATTGAGTAAAAGCATCCATCCCACTCCAGATAGATATGTTCTGCGGACATTGAAGCGTCAGCTCGGGATCTATCAAAGCCAGATCAGGAATAAAATTATCATGGCGCAAAGATTTCTTAAATCCATCTTTTCCCACACAACTTATGACAGCGTTTTTTGTGGCCTCACTCCCTGTTCCGGATGTTGTTGGAAGTGCAAAAAATGGAATTTTTGTCCCGGGATGTATTCTTCCATCTCCAACACCTTCAAGATAATTTATAATCGGTTCTTTTACAGGTAACATGGCAGAAATAGCCTTTCCGGCATCGAGTACACTTCCTCCTCCTCTTGCCATGATTAAATCGGGATCATAATCACCGAATGCCCTGACGACCTCATCGATGATCTCGGGTGTCGGTTCTTGTTTAACCCTGATTAATTCAAATACAATCTGATTCGCCTTTAAAGACCCTTCTAATAATTCCCAATTGCCTGTTTCTGTAAAAGATGACCCTCCGGTAAGCAGCAACACCC
>CBDUCT010000052.1:0-13942 GCA_965365715.1 uncultured Cyclobacteriaceae bacterium
CAACCACTTTCTGGTCAAGGAGTTTTAGAAGGAAGTTAGGCCTGAGTTTCATCAAACGGCTTAAAGTAAATACATAACCCGAATTAAGAATTATTGGATTTGACTGTACAATGGTTTCAAGTTCCGACCCCCGGTCAAAAACATTATACATCAAGTTTGGGGCACTAAGTCCGGCATAGAATTTATCGGAATAATAGTAAATCCCGAATCCAAAGGTTGGCATGGTCTGGGTTATGTCTTGTGTAAAAGAAGGATCGGTCGGGTGATAAATATCAAGCTGTGAATATTCTGCGCGGTAGGTACTAAAACCTGCCTGAAGTCCGAAGGATAATACTTTCGGACTTTGGTTATTTGAGGAAAGGAATAGCCTGTAGGCATAAATGGCATTTACCCCTACCTGATCGATGACTCCGATCTTATCATGAATAACCAGCATACCCAGAGCCACCCTTTCATTATTCAGGGGGGTGTGTGCTGAAATTGTCTGCGTATTTGGAGCCCCCGGCACACCGACTGACTGATATCGAATTAAAGCTGTGGCGCTTAAGGCACCATGACTCCCGGCATAAGCAGGATTTATCGCAAGTCCATTGAACATATATTGAGCATAAGTAGCCTGCTGCTGGGCGGTTGAAAAGCCAATAAGAATGAATATAAAAAAGAATAATAGTAAAGTTCTCTTCATATATTATTCTATTTTTAACATAATAAAACCCTTTAAAAGCGGTGTACCGTCCCCCGGATTCAATATGTAGAAATAAGTGTCTCCCGGCAGGTCCTTTTTGGATATCCCTTTATTTGCCTGGCCTACCCATGTGATATTATCATTATAATAGCCTGGGGTCTCAAATATGAGATTATTATATCTGTCATATATACTGAGTACATTATCAGGATAATACTCTATGCCCTCTATATACAGAAAATCATTCAGGTCATCTCCATTCGGCGAAACCGCATTATAGACCTTCAATGGAATTTCATCGACGGTAATAATCACTTCCGCGGAGGCACATAATGAGGGGGCACCATCATCACAAACAACATATGTAAACCTGTCCTCTCCCAGATAACCAGGATCGGTTATATATTCAAAATCCCCGTTTGGTTGAAGAACGACTGCTCCATGCATCGGATTTGCTTCCGGATTCTCATTTACAATCAGAGCATCACCCTCAATATCGTAGTCATTATCCGTAACATTACCAGTAAGAGGATAACTGCTTATTGCTGTTACGGTATCATTTACAGCAACCGGCGCATCATTTACCGGCAAAACATCTATAATAACCACCACACTATCACAACCTGCAGGAATACTGTCGTTACAAACCTTTATAATCCAGCTGGATTCCCCAAAATAGTTTTCTTCTGGTTGATAAGTAAAGCAGTATGGCCCCTCATCATTTTCATTTAAGGTTCCATGCGCAGTGCTGTCCGCGGCCTCTGTAATTGAACCAAGTTCCAATTCCTCATCCTCCAACTCATCTACATACAGGCAGAACTCGAGTGCAACATCTTCATCTGTTTCAAAATATAAAGTATCAATGGTTACACCTGTTATATCTACTATGTATGGTGTAGCATCAGGCTCTGGCTGGACATCTGCAACAACAATCACCGTATCACATTTCGATGGAATACCGTCATCACAAACCTGTACCGTTAACGTGTCCGTGCCGATAAAGTCCAGGGCGGGGACAAAGGTAAAACATAGATCAAATACGTCTTCAGCTGATCCATTCCCAGTATGAGATACTACAGAAGAAATACCAGCTATATTTCCTTCCGGATCATTTACATCCATACATACATCAACAGGAATATTTTGAATGGTTGATATATAAATAGTATCAATTGGATTTCCATCTCCTCCGACAATTTCCGGGGGCATATTTACAGGAAGTATTTCAATTTTCTTATAATGAAAATTACTGCGCACATCATCATCCCAGACCTTAAAACCAACCATCCTGGTTGATGGTACAGGTTGAGTATTTGTATTTTCATAGGCAACCATTGACATGATCTCTTCATATTCATGTATCGGTGCATGTCCGTTAATATGGAGATGGGCTGTTGGCACATCATAAGTTACACCAAGTCCATATTTTTCTGCAACGGCAAGTAGATCTTCCGAGATCTTATAACCGCTGCTGATCCAGATACGCGCTCTTCTTATCAGGGAGTCATCCACATCGATTATGGATATCATTGTATCAATCTCAACAGGCCCGCTTCCAGGTGCATATAACAATACTGACTCTGAACCGGAAATTAAAGGGGGATCATTTACAGGGACAACCTCTATATTTGTCCTTTCAATATTGTGGATACTTTCCCCATTATCGACATAGAAGTTTACCTTTCGCATGTCTGTGACGGGGTCTTCACTAGTATTAATATATCCAACTGAGGCCAAAGCCTTTTTATAGTTCGCCATTGAAGCATTTCCACTCAATATCAATTTTCCCTCAGCAGGATGGTAGGTGCCACTTATTCCGTATTGTTCAATGAAAACCAGAGAATCCTGGTCCGCTTTGAAATTCTCAAATATATGAACACTCCCTCCGGATAGATTAGAATCTTTGACATCACTTAAGGAAATATCCTCTTCTATTATAACTATACCATCATTTTCATAATAGGTAATGGTTTTGCATGATGCTTCATCGATGAGGTCATTTGATCCGGATTCAAAGTATGTTGCTGATAGATCGGTTGGATTTGAATTCTGTGATTCCAGAATGGTACTGGTAGAAGAACCATCACCAGATACAGGATCGGTTGCCTGTCTGTTGGATTCAGTGGATTCGCCACTTTGCCCATAGACGATTACTGATAATAGATAAAAACAACTCGCAAAAAAGGTTCGAATGCTTGGTTTCAAATTCTTACTTTTTTAATCAGACGAAAATATCTGAATTCTTCAACCCTGATTGTGCAAAAATACACAAAATATTTATTGTGGTATGGGTGTAGAATTATTTTGCAATATATGAAATTTATCTCATTTATGGTACTTTTTTAATAAAAAATATAATATATGCTATATTTTTTCGTTGCTTCCCGGGTATTTTGTTCTTTTTTGAGATCTTTCTCTTCTTGATTTTATACAAATTTTGACAGTGGAAATGCGCCTTAAAACTGCGATATATTACAGCAAATACTAATTATATTAATTCAATATAAAATATAATTATTTTAATATAAAGCTTAAACTATCACTTTAGATATAGCTATTGAAATTACTCAGTTTGAACAACAAACATCCGGATCGTTTTATTTGAAGGTTGAATACAAAAAATACTATTATTCCTGGATGATCAGTATATAAACCCTAAGGTTCAGGACTATATTATCTTTAAACACTACTATCATTCCCTTCTTAAAATCATTCAAAATGACAGAACAGGAAAATTTTCACCATTACTCTTAAAAAAAATTAGATCTTCCTGAAAAAAAATTCAAACATCCTATAAAAACAAGAAGGTTCATCCTGGTTAATTGAGCTATTGGTCATAAAAATCCCCTATTTAAGAGGAATGTTATTTCAATTTAATTATAACTATGAAACAGCTGAGTAGATTGATTTGTTTCTCATTTTATTAATCTGTGCATCAATTCGATATATAAATGGTGAAATACTTATAAAAGTATAGCAGGTAGCTGAAGGGTCCTAAAAAGTAAATTTATATTTCGGATTTTATTTTTGGACGGTAGATCCAGTACGCCTTATTTCATATTAATCTCTACAACATAATCGACTACATTCTTTTTTATTTTAGGAAGGGTAATCTTTATATCCTTTCCATCTATAGCATAACCTATATTACTTTCATCGTTCATTGATCGCATGCTCGTAATTTCTCCGGATATATCAGATAAAATGATCTCTTTAACCGGTTTAAGTACATGAAGATATATCCTGTTCTTTCCCGAGGTTGAAACACCCCATTCCTGCGGTTGAACAGGGCCTCCTTTTGTGGTGTATATGGATGTTCCATATTTTTCTAGCCAGGCACCCATTTCTCGCAAACGATCGGCCTGGCGTTCCTCTATGCTGCCATCTGGCATAGGCCCCACGTTAAACAAAAGATTTCCATCACCCCCTACCGTTCTTATCAGGGTATGGAGGCATTCTTCCTTTGACTTCATTTTATCATCCGGTTTCCAGGCCCATTGACGGCAAATGGTAATGCAAGATTCCCAGGGTGTTAAAAGGTCGAATCGACCGACCTGTTGTTCCGGAGTTGCAAAATCACCGGCAAATTTATCCGATAAACTAATTCCTTCCATTCCCTGTCTTCCTTTATCCACCCGGTTATTGATCAGGATCTCATCATCCAGGCTCCTGACATACTTATAGAGGTCCATCCCCATATCATGCGTCCAGGGCTCTTCCCATTCCCCATCAAACCAGAGAATTTTAGTATGATAGTTTTCCACAAGCTCCTTTATCTGGGCTTTCATGTATTTTACATAATTTTGCATATTGGCATCCTCCCTCCTTTGCGGATTATTGTGTTCTACCGGATAGTCAGGGTGCCTCCAGTCACATATTGAATAATAGGTGCCAAACATAATACCCTGCTTTTCACATTCCTTTGAGAGATCCATTAAGACATCCTTAGCATAAGGGGTGGACATTATATTGTAATCAGTGGTCTCCGTATCCCACATGACAAATCCATCGTGGTGCTTACTCACAAAAACCAGATATTTCATTCCGGCTTCTTTCATTAACCCAACCCATTCTGCCGCATCGAATTTCACTGGGTTGAATTGCTTGTATAAATTATCATACTCCTCAAAAGGTACAGGTTTACCCCTGGACCAGCCTATTTCAGTTCCTTTTAAAGATACAGGCCCCCAGTGAACGAACATCCCAAACCGGAGGGCCTGCCAGTTTTTAAGCGAGGTCTCATTTGTTTTCAGGTCCGGGTATTTCTCCCCTCCTCCCTTGAGATCTTGGCCAAACACGCTAAAGCATATAAAAATCAATATGCAGGCTAAAATGTATGATTTTTTCATATTAAAAAATTATAGATGTAAGTAAACTAATGTACGAAACAAAATTGAATCCTCATTGATTTTAATTGATCAAAATTCAATCGCTCGAGTTTTTCTTGAAATCAAATTAAAAATATTTGCGGGCATAGTTTTAATTAATAAAACAATTCATTAACCAATTATTTTACCCCTCTCAAAATTATTATTCAGGATTTATTTTAAATTTTAATTCTTCATAGTTAATTGCCAGTATGGATCTATCCATTGTCATACCCGTATTTAATGAGGGGAAAAAAATAGAAAAAGATATACGACAGGCTGAACAGTTTCTTTCTTCACAAAAGATGACCGGCGAAATAATTATATCCGATGATGGAAGCACTGACGATACGCTGTATTTTTTGAAAATGGTTGAAATTGAGCCACCATTTTCATTAAAAATATTAGATAATAAGAACCATAGGGGAAAAGGATATGCGGTAAAGGCAGGAATCCTTGAATCAAGCGGAGATCTGGTAGTATTTATCGACAGTGGATCCTGTGTGTCCTATAGTGATCTTTTGCCGGGGATCAATATGATCAGAACAGGCCAGTGTGAGATTGCTCATGGTTCACGATTTATGAAGGACAGTAAAATTACCAGGAAAAAACAATGGTACCGGCGGATTATGTCCAGCGCATTCAGAAGGTTCATACATTTATGGACTAAGATCCCTGAGAATCTCACCGATACACAATGCGGATTAAAGATCTATGAAAGGGAAGCAGCATTAGATCTTTACCAGCTATGCATAACTGAGGGATTTATGTTTGATATAGAGATTATATTAAGAGCCGTAAAAACAGGATATAAGATAAGGGAATTTCCCATCACCTGGACCGCTGATCTGGACAGCCGCCTTTCTCCGGCTACTTCTTTCTTTCAAATGATATCGGAATTAGATAGTATCAAAAGGAATATTAGCTTTTAACAACCACTATTTACTCATTTGAACCTTGGTCAGTAAAGTAATCCTTTCTGACATATCCGTCTAAAAGTACCCCTGGACGAAGTTCAGTGTCTTCATCAAAAAGGGGTACATAGAGGTATTTCTCCCCTGGTTTCGGTTCGACATACATTTTCTTTACTAATAATTCCTTAAGATCCGGCGAAACAACCATCAGGGGTGAAAGTGGTGTGTTGGAATCAATCTTGTTCCACCATCCCACCTGATTATATTCTCTTAAATACCAAGGCAGCGGCCAATAATCATTGTTACTGCATATTACCTGGACAAGCAGCTCTTTCCCTTCAGGATTCATCTCAGAAACTTTATTAATCCGGTCGATCATATGAAATACATCAGAAGAAGTATGACCGTATACATAAGGATTTGAAGGATGGGATGGGTATTTATAAATTGTATAGATTACCTGAGTAATCAGAGATAAAGCAGCTGCTATCATAATTATCAATATAGTTTTTCGCATCATACCCTTATTAAAGCTGTTTAATACTTCTATACATCCAAACCCGGCGAGTAATATCAGGCCAAAATAGGAACTTAGAATATTCCAGGGCGTTTTATAGGGCATAATAGAAAAGATCAACATCATTAAAATTGAAAATATTGCCATGATCCTGAAAAACTGCCCCCGTATTGTATTCCCTTTATTATAAAACACAAAAAAGATACCCAGGAAAGAAAAAATCAGGACAGGAAGTTCCGTCCAGATCAAAGACCCCGGTCCCTTATTCCAGGCGAGTATCCTGAGATAGAAGAACCATGGATGCTGGTGAACTGAATTCTGACCCGCTTTAGTAAAATAATTTTCATATGCAGATACCGAATCTATAATCCCCTGTGGATTTTTGAAAAATGAAGAAAAGAATAAAACTGAGATGAGACCTGCTATCCCCAGAAAAAGAAGATATTGATACCAGTGCATCGATTTGATCACTTGCGAAACGGATATCTTCGTACCTTGCCAGATTTTTTGATCAAGGTAGAAGGATACGAAAAGGATCACCAGGGATATCAAAAACGTTTCTTTGGTGGTATGCATCAAGCCCAAAAAAATTGCTGACACAATTAACCAGTGATTTTTCCGGTAGACAAGAAAGGAAAACAAGGATATTATAAATCCAAAAGTAAAAAATACAAGGAGTGTCGCAGGAATATAATATCGGCTGTAGAAGACCATTGCCGGGGATATTGCTCCAATTACAGAGGATGCCAGCACTACATTCCAACCTGCAAAATCGACCAATATGATCAACAACAACAGAAGTCCGATACCTGCAATGGCAGGTATCACTCTCAAATGTCTTTCATTAAGTTGAGAAAAGTATTTTACATTGCTCACCCAGGTTGGAATTAAGGTTATATAATAAAGAACAGGGCCATGGTATTCTATTTTATCATAAGCGTATTCACCCTTCTCCAACAGGTCCCCGAACTTGACCGCATTCACCGCCTCATCGTTATGCATTGGCTTCTGAGGCAGATTGGTAAGCCTTAATACAGCACCCCCAATGATTATAAGAATAAAAAAAAGTAAACTATTATTGGTTTTTTTCACTTTACAGGGATCCCGTGAACTTCAACTTCAATATAATGATTTAGATCATTTGAGGTATTACCATTACTGTATAAACGGACGTATTGTCCGTGCACACCCCGGCAATCAATCAGCTTCCCCTCATGCGTTTCAACATAATGCAGATCTTTTCCTACTCCCTGGCCAGAAGAATTATCATGATCATTGTTAAAAATTGTTTCAGCGTCTATTATGAAATCCGGATCATCCGAAATCTGCACAATGACATCTTTATACACCCGTGCCTTTTTATGAAAATGCCAGATCAGTATGGCATAGATCTCGTAAGTATCTTCAAGGTCTATTGTAATATGTTGCCTGCCCGGTCCTAATTCGACAAATGAACCATCATAAGCTTCATTATCCCCATCGTTTACCAGCTCCATTTCACCAACAATGGGTTCATTGTCGGTACTTTCAACATATTTTTCCAGAGCTACATTTTTCGTACCCACAGGTGCAAGGAAAGATGGCCTTGAACTTCCAAGTGGACTCTCAAGGTTGGGAACATCAAAATCCTGAGGCGTTCCCACGAACATCGGATAAGGTAATCTAACCTTAATGGGTTCCAGTTCCTGGGCGTTTACCTTTACAGGGAGCACCAGAATAATACCTGTAAATATCATCCAATTTATAATCCTTCCGAGGTACTTGAGTACATGGAATATTACTATCATCAGTTAATGTCAATTTGTTAATTCTTACCTAATTCATCCATTTTAAAATCTCCTCCAGGCGCATTTTAAACTTCGGATCATCTGTTGTATCGATCAGTTTTCTCAATTCTGTTTTTGTGTATTCAGGATGGATGCGGCCAAGTGATCCGGCCATAGTGGAGATTGCCGCTTTGGCTTCAGATTGTAATTCCGGATCCTCCAACAATCCTGCAGCCATCTCAAAAGCCCCTATGGAAGTGATTTCGGACAGACCAGAAATCACTATTTTCTTTTCATCCAGAGTAGATCCGAGACCAAATGCATATTTAGATGCTTCAAATTTCTGATCCTCAGTCATTTTATCATCAATCTGGATCATCCGGATATATCCCTGCAGGGCAAGATTATGTGCCTTCACATCGTCAGTAGATTCAACAACCTGTTTTAAAACATTCATTGGAGCTGCATCAGGCCAGACGGATAAGGCTTTTATGGCTGCAATCCGAATATCGGGATTTTCATGATTCAGATAACCCTCAATTACCGGCAGAGCGTTTCCGGATCCAATATTTCCCATAGATTCGATCAACATCTCAAGGATTGCATCATCCTTTACCTCCGGTAGAACAGCAAGGATATCGACCACTCTTTCATCTTCATCGGGAATTTTCAGTGCTATGGAAGTGATCGTTCTTTCTGCTTCATTACGCTCGGCTGCACTGCTTGCATTAACTGAGATATCTATGATTTCTCTTAGCTTTTCCGGTTCAGCAAGCTTTCCCAGGACCTTATATGATTCAAGCCTGACCCTTCTGTCCGTATCTCCCAATGCCTCCATTACAGGGCCAACAGCGTCTGTCATGTTCCGTTCCCCGATACTCCGGACACACTCACGCCTGATCAAAGGATCTTCATTTTTCAATCCTTCTGTGATCTTTTGATCAACTTCCACACCTTTCATAATAGCCAGGCATTCTCTCGCCATATCCCGCTCCCTGCCCCGGGCACCAGAGGCAACTTCAGCCAGAAACTCAACATCTTGTGCAGTTGCAATATTCCGGAATGCCATTAATGCAGCCAGGCGAATATCGGGGTTTTCATGGGCAACAGCTTTTTTAACATAATCTTTAACGGCAAGAAAGTGTTTATCAGCCAGCACAGTAAAAAGCTGCATTTGTTGATATTCATCCAGTTGAGGCATGACCGCAAGAAAATCTGATAAATCAATATCCATGTCATAGATTAAGGGAATAACCAGGGTTTGCATTTCATTACCTTCACCTTCCAATAGCTGATTAAGCTGGGACTGGCCATATGCAGGATCACAGTTTATAATACCTCTCAGGGCTGAATATCGCAGGGAAGCCGGAGCCCCGGCTTCATATACTTTCACATATATATGAAATGCTTCTTGCGATGTTTTAGGATCCATTTTATCCGCACATATCAACCAGGCCTCCGCAATATCCCATTTCAGTGGACTACCTGACTTTTCAAAGGCTTTTGCCAGAATTGAACAAGCTTCCTCCGAACCTATTTGACCCAGTGCAAATACAGCTGTTGAGCCTACATCCAGGTCATCATCATATATAAGTTTTTCTAAAGGATCAACCGCCTCCGGAGACTTTCTTTTGGCGAGCACATTTATTATGCCTTGCTGCACCTTTCCATCGGCAAGAGGTAATGATTCCAGCAAAGCCTTATCTGCAGCCTCATCGGGAATCTGTTGTAAAACAGATAATGCTGAAGAGGATAGATCTACATTCATTACCATATCTTCAAGAATGCTAACGGATTTTTCGGAAGCTAAAGGTCCCAGATAATTGCATATCATTTGTTTTGCAGCTGGCGATGCATCTGAATTTAATGCATCAACCATTAATGATTCTATTTCCCCATAGATTTGAGGATTATTATATACCCTTGCCATGATTTTCTGGAATTCATCGAGCCAGGCATGGCTTTTCCCATAATCATACTGGCTTACCAGCCCCAGAGATGATTGAAAATCTTCGATAATCCTATCTGTATCTTCTGCCATACTTTGTATGCTGAATAATAAAAGTACCAGAAGCAGGCAATATGATACAATATATTTTATGCTGTTTAAAATTCTATTTTGCACTGTTTTATTTTTATTTGATTATTTAAATATGCCAAGGGCTACGCATGTAACCTGTCAACATTTTATTCGCTTCTTCATCATTAATAAATGCTTCATTTTCAGGATCCCACTGAAGTTTTCTTCCAAGTCGAATGGTGATATCTGCCTGATGACACACTGCATCCGTGCGTGCTGCAATATTTACCGGGCATATGGGATCCCTCCTGGATTTTACAGAATCAAGAAAATTCCTGCGATGATCATTGCTTCTGGGCAGTTGGATCTCATCCGGCCCGATAATCGTTTTCAATAATGATCTTGGATAAGCATCAATAAATCCCCGCTGGACCATAATGTGACCTTCGGTTCCCACAAACACGATCCCCATAGAATTCAATGTATACAGGGGTTCTTTTTGCCGGGCGGTAATATGATCCATATAGATCAAATCAACTCCATTGGCGTATGTATGCTTTGTTCCCCACCTTAAAATAGTGTCATACAAACCATCATTTGAAATATCCCCCCATCCTTCTACTTCTACCGGGCCAGTATTATCTGCATCGACTGCCCATTGTGCGATGTCAACATCATGTATTCCATATGCACCAGAGATACATCCAAGGGAATAGTCATAGATAAGGGTGAAATTCCGGGTACAGCGAAGGGTAGTATAGGGTTTCCAGGGTGCCGGTCCCAACCAGAAATCATAATCCAGACCTTCAGGAACCGGTTCGATGGGTTGTGGGCCAACCGGCGGATATCCTGCCGAACCTATGATGATCTTCTCGAGCTTTCCTATCTTTTCATTTCTTACCAGCTCGGTGGCGAAGCGGAACCGCCAATCGGATCGTTGTTGCGTCCCATGTTGAAAAACAACACCATATCTTTCAACTGCTTCCCTGATGGCTATTGACTCATTGAAAAATCTGCTTAGAGGTTTTTCGTAGTACATGTCTTTATGTTGCCGTGCAGCTTCAACACCCACTAAGGCATGCCAATGGTCTGGTGTAGCTATAAAAACCGCGTCAATATCCTTGCGGGCTAGCAGTTCCCTGAAATCGTTATAGGTCTTACAATCCTGGTTACCATATTTTTCATTTACAAGGGATTTGGCTCTGTCGCGGTGTTCTTTTCTGACATCACATATTCCCACCATCTGAACATCATCAAATCCCATAAAAGACCGTACATGGCCGGTGCCCATTTCCCCTACACCAACTGCACCCATAACGATTTTATCGCTGGGTGATGTTTGAGAGGTACCGCCAATGACATTGGAAGGAACGATCATTGGAAATCCAGTCAATGAAAGGATGCCGGTGCCTAAAGAGGATTTAATGAACTTTCTTCTGCTTACTTCCAGCTTCATATTTTGAGATTTTTAAGGGTTCAATTATTTCGAAAGTTTAATAGAGACATCATCGAAGAAGGACTTGGATTGCTTTATTTCAGGCATTGATTTACCCCAGTTATGCGCATATTCCAATCCAAAAAATAGTGGCTTTATGCCTTCCTGCTTCAATTTCATTATTATATTTTCCAAATTACATTCTCCTGTTCCCCAGGCAACATCATGCCCTTTTTTGCTCAGATTATTTAAATCATGCACATGCAGGCTGATCAACCTGTCCTTTAAAATATCTATGGTCTCTGTTATATCGAACCCGGCTCTTACCCAATATCCCATATCCCCGCAAACACCAATGTAGGCACTTCGATCTTTACAGGCTTTTGCAACGGCTGCAGGGTCCCAGAAAACAGGTGATATATCTTTGGTATGATTGTGAATGGCCAGTCTGATATCATATTTCATACAATATTTCTCAATAATATCCAGTACACCGGGATCCGGTTCTGAGACAATGGTCTCCACACCCATTTTTGAGGCAAAAGCGAATATTTTCTCACATTCTTCCTCGTCAGCAGGAATATCGTGAATATAATAATTGATCATTGTCACACCTGATGAAATAAATTTTTTCCGGATGATGTACAGTTCTTCATCACTCAGGTTATGGTCAAAGTTCTTATCCATTTCCTCGCTTACTTTCTGGCTGAACAATCCACCCATATACAGTAATCCTAATCCGGCGGTATAATCGATGGTTTCAAACAAAGTATTGTCCTTAAAAGTCCATGCAGAGATCCCGAATTTCCAGTTAAGGTCTTCTCTTGCCTTAATGGCTGATGTCAATTTATTATTGGGAGTGGTCGGTGCTTCAAGATCACCCAATGCATATTGAATTCCTGCAAGGTCATGATGCAATATTCTAGTATCCCAGAAAATATGGGGGTTATCTCCGAAGGATGAATAAAAAACACGACCACGACCGTATCGCCGGATCCAACTCATGGCCAGGTCCATATCAGCCCTCCTGTCCGGAAGGATCCTTCTCTGCTCGCTTACATCTGTTCTTGCAGTATCGATTTTCAACAGAATTCGTAGATTATCCCTTGTATAGGGTTCCGAAAACTGGAATACTTCATCGCTGATATCAAAATTCGTATAAGGGAAAAACTGGTTAAGGGGGTGTTCAGGTTCTTCTACCTTAATGTTTATCCATTCGTGGTCCATCCATGGATGCCCTCCATTCTCATATCCTCCCATCATAATACCAAATTCAGGGAATTGATCATAGACCGGATATTGTACGAAAGTCGCCCCTGCAGCATGAATACCAACAAATCCCTTCCCACTATATATATAATCCAGCAGATTCTGACGCAGCACCTCATCCTCAAACAAAACCCCGGCTGTGTTATTAAAGCAAATAGCATCAAACTGATTTAGTATTTCTTTTTTAAAGACCAGTGTATCCCTGGTAAAATATGCCTGGTATGCCCCGGTCTTTTCTCCTGTCAGCTTTATCGCATAATTCGCATAATCGATAGAGCCATGACCGGATAATACCTGCCCATTATTTACATGAAGGTTGAGTACCAATAATTTACGTGGTTTTACTGATGGGGCCAATGCCTCTGGCGGAATTGCGATTTCAATCTGTTTCCTGAATTCATCAGATACATTATCGTAGTAGGAAGAAGCATCTTCTCCTGTTACAATGACCTG
Source organism: uncultured Cyclobacteriaceae bacterium (assembly GCA_965365715.1). Lineage (GTDB taxonomy): Bacteria > Bacteroidota > Bacteroidia > Cytophagales > Cyclobacteriaceae > JAGTVG01. Next base: position 13,427 of record CBDUCT010000052.1, read on the forward strand.
AGTCATTCCCTGCGCAGGCAGAATTAAACATGCTGATGTTATTATGAGTAAAGCAAAACCGGTGTGCTTAAATTTTTGTAAAAAGATCATATTTGTTGGGTCATTTAATAAAAAAAATCAATTGTGTAATACAGGTTATATCACTCCTGACCGCTCTCAATGAATTATTTTTGAGTCATTGGTCAAAAAAGTTTATGCCGCATAATAAAATACATTATGCGACAATAAAATGAGTAATTATTTACAATTTAAAAAATAGAAGCTATGAATGAAAGAAATATACATCGAATTGGAATCCGTAGAAAATCAGCTGATCTGTTTCGATCCGGTTAGAGTAGCAACATCACCGGTCAGGATAGCATCCCTGGTCGAATTCTACAACTGGATCAATTTACCTGCACCAATTACAATAAAATCACTCCCGTATTCCTCTTTAAACATATTAGTAGCCATCTTTCCGGTACAATGCGTCGCACAACCTTTATGACCTCCATTATACTGGAATATTTCGATAAT
>CBDUCT010000053.1:0-13935 GCA_965365715.1 uncultured Cyclobacteriaceae bacterium
CAAACAACTTCAATCCCTCATTGTCATCACACCTTATCATGGCAGGCTGTAAATTACTTTCAGTCTGCAACCAGCTTCTACCTATCCATACAGCCTCATTGTTGTTTAGTTCATCAATGTCCGCCTCGGAGAATTTGCCTTTCCCATTATCATCTGCACCATATAAAAGATATAGCGTATTGACTACCCTGCTTATATGTTTAAATGGCAATAAACTTATATTAGCAATTTTCAGAACCAGGAACCTCAATTCTTTTCCGGTCTTCTTTAGTTCAACCCTATCGAATATTGAAAACTCCTTTTTATTGAGGTTACTGCTGATCAGATATTGATCTTTTTTACTAATTATGGATTCAATTTCTTTTGAGAACAGTTCTGATATTTTTTTCATGTTATTAGGTTTTGTCATAGTTAACGCCATGAAATCCTTACATGAAATGAGAATGTTGATAAATCGACATGAACGGGAATTATTGATTCCTGATCCGGTTAAATGAAACAATAGAAAACCTATACTTTTTTAATCTGGATTGATAACAATTGTTCGCGTAACTTTCGGTGCAGCGGTCGGAAATCTTAAAGTATTATTATTTGATAATTCCACCGTCAAATAATATTCAAAATCAGAATCGGAAAACTCTGAACCTGGCAAGGAACATGTTCCATGACCTTTTTCAATGAAATCAATAGGTTTTTTATCGAACTTCTGAACACCGAATTTCCTCCAATATAATGTTGATCTTGTAATGGAATCCTCTGATAGTACAATGATCTTCAATTTAAAATCTTCGTTTATGTTTATCATAGTTCTTCTGGTAGGAACTATAATACGATCGGGCCCTGAATATTTTCGATCTGGCATTGCGCTTTCAGGAAGGGGCTCGCCAGTTATTGAGACAATATTATTATCATATTTTGTAAGCAAGTCCAGATAGTCCATATTATGCTGTTGAAGATTTGCTGCAGTACCCATTTCCCCTTTAGAATGTACGACTAATAATAATTGATGGACCAGGTTTCGCCAGTCTTTATTGGCTTGAATTCGCTTGGGGATTACTTGTTTTATGACAAAATCTTTATTTATCTCAGATGAGATGTCATCAAGAGTCAATGTCATCAAAGAATCAAGTTCAAATAGAGTATTTCCCAGTATAGCCGTTTTTCTTGAGAATTTAAAAGTATTGATCCAGTATAATAATCTTTCTTTATTACTTATTCCCTGAATCTTGTCCAGGTAAAATGAAAGATCTTCTATGAAAGCATATTTTGTACTGATAGCCTCTGCACTCATCTTAGCAATACGCAGGCCACCTGGACCTTTATTCCAGTCTGAGGTTCTATATAAATCAGACTCCCGTTTATTTTTACCGCTTATGTATAAGGGTCCTCCATCAATGGAAGTAAATATCTTAGCTATTTCGTCAGCATATTCCTTCCCGAACTGTTTGCCAGCCCATTCCCGGTAAAAATCTTCTGAATCCAAATCTCTATCACCCTGTTCCTTTTCACTCCAGTCTCCCATTTCCCAGGAAGCTTTAGCCAGGGCGGATGCCATTGGAGCAACATTGATGGTTCGCCAATGGATTCCCATTAATCCGTCACATCCATATTTATGGGCATCATAAGCGTCCCTGCGGATCCTGCCAACCCACAATTGAGGGGATATCATTGCAGGATCATCTTCTAACCATGGTATCGCCCACAAAGCCCTTTCGGATATATTATTAAAGGCAGGTTCTACAGGAGAAAATCCTACTTCACGATTTATACAGCTAAATGGTATATTTTTAGGAAGTATATTATCAAATTCTGCACGGTCATTTGGTGGGCCAAGAACCCAGCCACACGTTGCCAGTTGAAATGGAGCGTTTATTTCCTCAAGAGCTTCATATGCTATCTGTATATCTTGTTTAACACCATCGACTTCATTGGCACTAATTTCATTCCATGTACAGTCTTCTGGAGTCCATAACCAATAATAATCAAGTGGATAAGTTCTAAGTATTCTTTTAAAAATTCCATTGTATAATTTTTTTGTGATCTGTGGATCATTTAGCTCAAATCCCTGGCTTTTAAGTTTAAATTGTAGATTTTCAGGTATAGTAAGGGAAGACTCAGTACCTACACACGTCTTTACGCCCATCATTTGAGCAAAACTAAAAGCTGAATTAAAGAATTTTCCACTTTTGTTGAATATATCAATATTTTCAGATCCGGTATGTGGCCATGGGGAGATTTTGCCCATGTATTCAGGGCCATACAGATCCTTATCGAATAATTTGTCAGCTCCATAGAAATATAATGAAGTTTTTCTGGGAAGATATCCCCATGTAATATCCTGAGTGTTAAAATGCAAAACCGGATAGCCTGATTTTACGCTGCCATCTTTATAAATATCATCTTCCAAACCAATCCAGACAAGAGGTTCAGCTTTATAGGGTTGGCGGGAATCTGATTCGGGATAAGTATGTAATCCAATGAAGTTCATTCCCATTTTCGGTAACTGTCCGATTATTGCCTTATAATCCTCAAGTTCCCACCAATCAGGGCCCTCCGGAAAATCATGGAAGGGCAGTATCCCCCTTAAGTCAAACAATGGATTTCTTGAAATATTTAAATCCGGAATAATCAATTCAATCTTTTCATCAGGTATAACATCATCATGAAGATAAAATCCTATGCCCATGTTTTCCAGAAAATGATAGGCTCCATATATTACGCCGAAATCAGTACCACCGATTATCCAAAGCTGTTCTGACTCTGGCCTTAGATGTTTCCGGATAATATATCCTTGAGATGATATGTCTTTTATTTCTGGGAAGTTGATTTCATTGAATCCATGAACTAATGAAGAATGTTCAAAATCAGCAATTATAATAGCTTTTTTTAAGGTTGAGGTATTACCTATAAAGTGATCAATACGTAGCAGTTCACCAGTTCTGGCATACAGATAACGTCGAATTTCCTTCGCTGCAAGTTTTTCCTGAAAAGTTGCGTCCTCAGGTATTAAGATTGCATAACTCTCCTCCTCAGGAGAACATCCGAAACTGAAAATAAGGAAGATAAGGTAAAACCAAATAGATAAATTGCTAGTAAGCTTTACCTTATCACTTTTGAATAGGATCATAAATCATATTAAAAAATCATTAATCCATCCCTTATTATTTAATCCTTAAGTAAATATATGATAATTCGGATCCTAATACTATATGGCTAATAATTATTATAATAATTCGATACCGTTGAGGTTATCTGATTATATATGGGCTTTGTAAATTCAATGAACAGATCCTGTGGTGGAGGTGGATTGACCGGCTTACGCTTGGTCAGATTAATCTGGTCATTTGTTAAGGCTCGTTCATCTCCATTAAAACTTGCCCATTTTGATACCCATACAAACTCACCGGGAAACTTCTCATGCATGATAATTCTCTGGGTCTGAGCTTCAAGAATTTTCATACTGAGTAAACCATTTGAAATTATTTCCCGTGTATATTCTGTATATTCGGCCTTAACCTCACCAATTACCGGTTTTTCAGTACCGTCTTCTAAGGTTACAGTACCTACCTCAACACTGTCGTTTTCTGCGATATGTGTCTTTTGAAGGTTATTGGTGTTACCTACACTGAATTGATCAAACATTATGACCATAATCTGATCAGGATTCTCAAGCCAGGTGTCCTTTGTTGAATAAAACTTAACAAATGGATTATTATTATAATGAAACAGGTATTCATCAACCTGATCCTGGAAAAAATCAACACTCAATTTAAAGTTGACTGTAGGAACAGGAATCTGATCAACAACTATCTTTAGAGTAGCTATATCCAGGGCTTCCTCTATTTTATCACCCGTATCTTTATAATTAGGGATATACTGAGCCGCCTTGATAAAATCATAATAAGCATCTTTGGCACTTTCACGGGTATTTAATGCCAATGCCTGTGTGGCCGACTGGTATCTTTCTTCAGCAGCCATTTCGGTCAGCTGTCTTATTTCGTCATAATATTTATTTGGATCTGGTATGACTGATAATGCTCCCGGACTGCGCATAATCTGTTCATATAAGGCATTTAGCATCTCATACTGATCTATCATTTTACCGCTTTTATAAGGATCATTCGAATGTTTAAAATTATAGATCCTGTCAGTATAATATTTAACAGCAAGCGGATAAGAATTTGCTAAAACTTCCTTGGACTTATTGTGATTAGGATTTCTTCTTAATCTCTCAACTGCCTGTATGGAAGATTGATAATAATTACCCTTTTCAAGGGTCTTTTTGCCGGAAGAACAATTACTGAAATATATTATTATTCCAATAAAAAATAGGTAATGTAAATGTTTCATAGTTTCAAAGGTTTTCATTTCAAATATCTGATATTTAAAATGGGGAATACATACTGGTTAATATTTGATCAAAAATCTTTTATCTGATATTATTATTGTTGATTACATATTGATTAAACATGATTAATTACGTATATAGCTTTTAATTCTTTTGCCAATATTATGCCAAATTATAATTTTTGGCTTGTGATTATTGTCAATGAACCTATATTCAAATTATTAGATTACTGGATTGGGCTTTAATTTTTGCTTAAATTTAAAAACTATTTATAATCCATTGAATCTTAAATAATTAATACTATGAGAATAACGTATTTTTTCATCTTTATTGTCTTCATTTATATAAGTTCTTGCGGGGCAAAAAAAGATAATCAAGGAGAATCCGAAGTCAGTAGTTCAGCAGCTGAGGAAACTACATCAACAGGTGAAACAGAACAATCCTGGATCGATGATTCTGAAATGGATGTTTTGTCAAATACCTGGGTAGCAGAAGATGATAAAGGAGAGCTAAGCAGCACCTGGACTGAAGATGCATATTCAGAAGAGTTAAGCGCATCTTCAGGTCTGGCGAATTCCTGGGTTGATGAATCTGGAGAAACGGTTCACGCTAAAGCTGAAATCCCACCAGAATTCATAGGAGGTAAAGAGGCCTTGTTTAACTACATAAAAGGCACTATAACATATCCGGAGGACGTTGAAGACGGGAATATATATGTAGCTTTTATAATTGGCTCCGATGGTGGTGTGAGAGATGCTCGAGTATTTAAAGGCGTAAAAGAAAGCATGGACAGGGAAGCACTGAGAATAATAAATAATATGCCGAACTGGGATCCGGGATTGATTGATGGTAAGCCGGTTGCATCAGTTTACGGATTACCAATAATATTCAAGCCGTAAAACAAAAGACCTTTAATCTTATGTACAATTAATCTGTTGATCCCTGCAAAATTTTTCCCAAGTTCAAATCAAATTTTGGATAGAATTCGTGGTAATGGGGGCGTAAAATTCTTTGGTTAACCAAATGTGTCATATTCCCATAGATTTTTAAGTAATTTCCTATTGCTTATTCCATTAAATTTGTCAGAAACATTTAGATCATTTTTCATACATGTCCCTTTATAAAACTTTTGGTAGAAACCTGAATACGATTGTTATTTGCATCGTAGTCGTTTTTATCTTTTCCTGTGATTCCATAGACTTGAAGAGGGATAAAAGATTTGAGCTTCTGAAACCGGCAAAAACTGGAATATATTTTAATAATGCACTGGAAGAGACCTATGATAATAATATTTTAACCTATCAGGACTTTTACAGCGGAGGTGGAGTATCTATAGGTGACATAAATAATGATGGTCTGCCGGACATATGTTTGACTGGGAACATGGTTCCTGCCAAATTATTTTTAAATACGGGGGAATTCAAATTTACTGACATTACTGAAAGCTCAGGTTTATCTGATATGGGCAAGGGATGGTATACCGGTACTTCCATGATCGATATAAATAATGACAAGTATCTCGATATTTATATATGTAAGTCAGGGATTTATGCTCCGGATGATAGAGAAAATTTATTGTTCATAAATAACCAGGATAATACATTTACCGAGATGGGTGAAAAATATGGATTGAATCACCCGGGTTATGCGGTCAACGCAACTTTTTTTGATTATGATAATGATCTTGACCTGGATGTTTTCCTGGTAAACCAGGGACCTGAGAAGTTCGCCACGGAAGATCTTGAGAAATTAAGGAAGGAAATTCATGAATTCTGCGGGGATAAATTGTTTGAGAATTTAGGGAATAAATTCATTGATGTAACGGAAAAGTCTGGAATAATAAGTTCAGTGATTGGTTTTGGACATGGGGTAGCTATAGGTGATATCAATAAAGATGGATTTGAAGATATTTTTGTAAGTAATGATTTTTTCGAACATGACTACATTTACTTTAATAATGGTGATAAAACTTTCAGGGAAACCATAAAAAATTCAACAAAGCATATTTCCTATTATTCGATGGGAAATGATATGGCAGATTTTAATAATGATGGCTTGCTTGATATAATGGTCCTTGATATGGTAGCAGAAGATAATAGAAGATTGAAGGAAAATCTGGGTGGGATGACTAAAAACAATTTCAAACATCGAGTTGAAATGGGATTTCATCACCAGTATATGTTTAATGTGCTTCATCTGAACAATGGAAATGAAACCTTTAGTGAAATAGGTATGCTGGCTGGTGTTTCAACCACGGACTGGAGTTGGGGCCCCCTGTTTGCTGATTTTGACAATGACGGATACAAAGATCTCTTTGTTGCTAACGGAATGAGAAAAGATATAAGAAATATGGATTGGGGGGATACATATCGCCAATTTACTAAAATATCCGGTGGTGAACTGAACTTTAAAGATAGTGAATGGGATTTTTTACTATCGACAATGCCTTCCGAAAAGGTCATGAATTATATGTATAAGAATAATGGGGATTTGACATTTTCTAAAATGATGAAGGACTGGGGCATTGATCAGACTTCTTTTTCGAATGGGGCAGCCTACGGTGATCTCGATAACGACGGTGATTTGGATCTCATAGTAAACAATATTGATGAAAATGTATTTGTCTATCAGAATAGAAGTGAGGAATATGAGAATGCCCATTATCTGGAAATCAAGCTTAACGGGCCAGATAAAAATCCTTTTGCACTGGGTCCTCAGGTTTATGTATATCATGGGGAAGATTTTCAATATCAGCAATTATATTTGACGCGGGGGTACAGATCGAGTGTTGATCCCAAAATGCATTTTGGATTAGGAAATCATAATGTGGTGGACTCCATTCTGATATTGTGGCCTGATAAAAAATCAATCCTTTTGAAAAATATTGAATCGGATCAACAAATTGAACTGGATTATCATGATTCTAATCAAAATCAAATACAGATTTCACAAATAGAAGATGAATTTTTTAAAGATATTACCGAGGAAATTGGATTAAATCACAAGCATGTAGAAAATGAGTTTGATGATTTTCAAAGGGAGATTTTGTTACCTCATAAATTATCTATGCTTGGACCCTCGATTGCAGTGGGTGATGTAAATGGCGATGAAAGGGAAGATTTTTATATTGGAGGAGCCTTTCGTCAATGGGGTCATCTTTTTCTGCAAAACGAAGATGGATCCTTTGATGACTCGAACAACACGTGTTGGTTTGAAGACAGAAATTTTGAGGACATGGGTACGGCCCTATTTGATATTGACTTGGATGGTGATTTAGACCTATACATTGTCAGCGGGGGCAATGAATTCAAGACTGGTTTAGATTTGCTGCAGGACAGAGTATATATCAATGATGGTAAGGCAAATTTTGTAAGAAAGGAAGATGCACTTCCGGAAATGCATACCAGTGGTTCTGTAGTTGTACCAAACGATTTCGATTTAGACGGCGATCTGGATTTATTCATAGGGGGAAGGACAGATCCTGGCAATTATCCATATCCGGCAGACAGTTACCTTCTGATAAACGAAGATGGAAAGTATATAAATACTACAAATACTCTTGCCCCAGAGTTGATCAACTTGGGGATGGTCACTTCCGCTGTATGGTCGGATTGTGATCTAGATGGGGATAATGATCTAATTATTGTAGGGGAATGGATGCCGGTCACAATATTCGAGAACCAAAATGGAATTTTTAATAGGACTGATAATGTAAACAATGGCTTGGAACATTCCTCCGGATGGTGGTGGAGTTTGAAAGCAATTGATTTTGACAATGATGGAGATGATGATCTGATCACTGGAAATATGGGGAATAATTTCAAATATAAGGCTACGACTGATATGCCATTTGAAATATATTGTAATGATTATGACTCCAACGGGACTAATGATATTATCCTTGCCTATTATAATAATGGAATACTATATCCGGTAAAGGGCCGGAGGGATCTATCAAGACAGATCCCCGGGATATATGAACAGATTCCGACCTATGGTCAGTATGCAGTTTCATCCATGGAAGGAATATTTGGAAAAGAAAACCTGACAAATTCATTCCATTATAAGGTAGATGTGTTCGAATCCTGCATTGTTGAAAACCTGGGCAAAGGACAATTCCGAATGATACCTCTTGATAATTACGCCCAGATCACCAATCAAAATTCTATACTCATCACCGATGTGGACCAGGATGGTTCACAAGACCTTATTCTTGCGGGAAATTTTTATCCTGTTGAAGTGGAGACTATTAGAAACGATGCGGGAATTGGCGTATGGATGAAAGGAAATGGCCTTGGAGCGTTTAAAAGTGTTCCATATGTACATAGCGGATTATTTATTGACGGTGATGTTAGCGATATGGAATTTATTAACATTCAGGGCAGGAGTGTGATCCTTATTGCAAAGAATAACGATTATATTCAAGCTGTGGAGGTACTAAGGTAATAAACTCTGGTAACTCTAATTAACTTTTATTCGTAGGTTTTTCCCAATATTTAAAACTTTTTTGTATGATCTCGTCAACATAAATTTTTGAGAAACCAAGGGTTTTGCCCAGTTCATGCAAGATTTTTTGTTCATTTTCATGAAGATATCCATCCAGAACAGCCATAAGTATAGCATCCGCCATCTGCTCTTCCTTTCTAACCGTAGTATGAACAATTCTTTGTTTAAGATTTAAAGCTTCTTTAAACATATCATTCAATTCCTTTTCCTCTATTCCCAGCATGGATGCTTTTTCAATTATAAATTCCTTTTCCATTGGATCTAAAACTCCATCTGCAAAAGCAATAGTCATGAGATTCTTAAGATGTATTAGCTTTTTGTCCTCCATGATCTAGTATTGTTTATTCTTTATATGAGAGACAAGATTATCACATAGATCATTTATCGATTTTGAGATATAAGAATCTCCAGTAGCGGTTAACATCGACTGTGCTAATCCCCCCAGGGTATCAACCAGGAATTTATCCATTTCATCTATGCGCATATCTTTTGTCCACAAATCAATTTTCATTGTATTGCCTTGATCAGGATCCCATAAGCTAATAGCTATTGCCTTTGTGCTATTCTCTATGTTATTGGTATCTGATGCTTTCCAGATAATTTTTTCAGGTAAATTATTCTGATCAAGATCAATTTCGAATGCGATCATCGACTTTTTCATAACGATTGAATTAATGTTAGTTTTTTTCATTTCTCACCTCAGCACGTTCAGGATCGTCTCTTTATCTTTTTTCAGCTGGATTTTCAAATGATCAAGTGTTTTAAATTTCTTTTCATCACGTATTTTCTTTTTGAAGGCGATGCTTATTTTTTCGGCATAAATATCATCATTAAATCCAATAATATGAACTTCAATTTTACGGTTCGAACCATCAACTGTTGGTCTTTTCCCAATATTAAGCATCCCATTAAATTCCTTTCCTCTGACTATAACCTTTACCGCATATACTCCATCGCCGGGGACCAATTTATAGGCTTCTTCAATCTGTAGATTTGCAGTAGGAAATCCTATGGTTTTACCAAGTTTGTCGCCGTGAATTACAAGGCCATTTACAGTAAATGAATGCCCAAGATATCTATTTGCTGTTGGGATATCACCCTCTATCAATGATTTTCTGATTATTGTTGAACTTATTCCTAAATGATCTATCTCGTGTTTCGGAATTTCTTCCACTTCAAATCCATATTTGGAAGAATCCCTGACAAGATTATTAAAGTTACCTTCTCTGTTTTTACCAAAACGATGGTTATATCCTATGATCAACTTTCTTGTGCCAATTGCATCCACAAGGATGTTTTTTATAAAATCTGTAGATGAAGTCTGTGCGAATTCTCGTGTAAAGGGGATTAATATAAGGTGGTTTATACCTATATTCCTGAGTAACTCCTGCTTTTCTTCCATCGTATTGATGAGCTTAAGAAATCCGGGATCATTGTTAAGGACCATCCTTGGATGAGGCCAGAAGGATATCAATACTGTTTCTCCCCCCTCACCTTTAGCAACTTCAATCATTCTCTGAAGAATTTTTTGATGTCCTTTATGCACCCCATCGTAAGTGCCGCTTGTGACCACAGCATAACCAAGCCGTTTAAAATTATTTATGCCTTCATATATCCTCATTCAGTATTGATTTAATATATTCATTTACCGTTAAGGCATTTTCAATTCGGTATTCCCCTATTGCAGTTCTTTCGAGGCTGTCAAGATAAGCCCCGCAACTGAGCGCCTGACCAAGATCTCTGGCAAGGCTTCTAACATAAAATCCTTTTGAGCATTTAAGCCTAAAAGAGATCAGTGGCAATGATATCTCTATAATTTCAAAATCAAAAACTTCCACTTCCCTGGGTTCTGTTAATACTTTTTCACCCTGCCTTGCAAACTCATAAAGTCGCTTGCCACCCTTTCGTATAGCAGAAAAGGAAGGGGGTTTTTGTCTTATTTTACCCTTAAAGCTATTGGCAATATTATATATTTTTTCATTAGAAACGTCTTTTAACGAAAACCTTTCATTGATCTCAGTTTCTTGGTCATGTGAAGGGCGGGTTGCACCAAGATAGAACCTTCCCGTATATTCTTTAGGCAGGTTTTGAAATTTTTGTATTTCCTTGGTTTTCCTTCCGGTACAGACTATCAACAAGCCTGTTGCCAGAGGATCAAGAGTTCCGGCATGTCCCACTTTTTTTATCCCTATAGTATTCCTGATCTTTTTAACAACATCAAATGATGTCCATGTATAATCCTTATTTATGAGGATGACCTCACCATTTAGAAACTTCTCCTTATCAATTGACATAAAAGATTGAAAATCCAATTGCTGTAAGACCGATTATAAAACAATAAATTGCGAAATACAATAGTTTACCCTTTTTAACAATAGCAATCATCCACCTGCAGGCTGCTATCCCAGTAATGAATGCTGCTAAGAATCCGATCAATAACACGGGGATTGATATCCCACGTGAGAGTTCTGGTTCCTGTATCATATCTATAATATCAAGAAACATTGCCCCAATAATGGGGATTAAGACCATGAGGAAGGAGAACCTTGTTGCTTTTTCTTTATCAACACCCATTAATAGGGATGTTGAAATTGTAGCTCCGGATCTTGATATACCCGGTACGACAGCAAATGCCTGAGCTATTCCTATTATAAAAGCTTTTGGAAAGGAAATGTCTTTCTTAACATTTTTGGCATAATTAGCAAAAAGAAGGAGTAAACTGGTAATGATTAACATGGAACCAACCAGACCAATTCTTCCACCAAAAAGACTCTCAACTTGTTCCTTGAAAAAAATGCCTAAAATCAATACTGGAATCGTAGATAGTAAGATCTTTAAAATGAATATTGTAGAATCGTTCAAGTTGAATTTAAGAAGATCTTTAAAAATAATCGCTATGTCTTTTCTGTACACAACTATCGTACTCAAAGATGTTGCACCATGAATTACAGTTATAAACAATAGATTTTCAGAAGTGGCCGCCTGAAACAGGACAGATCCTAACTCAACATGTCCACTGCTGCTAACTGGAAGAAACTCAGTTAATCCCTGGATAATACCAAGAATAATCGCCTGAAAATAACTCATCTATTCTTCTTTCTTATTTTTTACCAGGATGGCAAAAAATTCAATAATAAAGCCGGTGATTAACACAATGGGACCTAATGTGATGCCAAGAAATCCAAACCCATATTCCTCATTGTCCAGGGTCATGATAAAGTAACCAAGTAATATCACTACCAGGCCAATAATCATTAATATGTAATTTTTTTTGTTGAAAGCCATCTTTGATTTGTTATTCATGGAATTAATATAATTCGTCTAATGACATTTTTAAATACTTTTTCACAGATCGGTATGTACTGAAGAAAGCGATAAGGCCTCCTAAAACTGAAATAGAAAAGAATACAATTATTAATTCAAGATCATTTTGCAGTTCGGCCAGTCCATCTATCTTTTCATTGGCATAAATCAGAATGTTATACAGGACCACCGAGGCGATTATCCCGCTAATAAGTCCATGTAGAATGGAACGCCTGAGAAAAGGCCATTGGATAAAGGAAGATCTTGCACCTACTAACTGCATACTTCGGATCAGAAATCGTTGTGAAAAGAGGGCAAGTTTGATTGTATTGTTAATCAATACCAAAACAATAACCAGCATTACAGCCATAATCCCAGCCAGTATAATACTGATTTTTGCTGTATTTTTATTTATGGATGATATCAGGGATTCCATATATACAACCTCATAAACCCCCTGAAGTCTTTCAATATTCCTTTTAATCTCATCCAGTTTTTCAATCTCCTGAAATTCGGGTTTTATCCGAATTATTAAAGCATTTCGTAATGGATTGTCCCCAAGAAATTCAGTAAAATCTTCTCCAGTATCCACCATGAACTTCTGGGCTGCTTCCTCATCGGAGATAAACCTGATTTGAGGATTTCCATTATCTTCAAGTATATAATCACTATTGGATAGAATATTTCTGAGTCTTGAGATATTGCTATCCGAGATATCCTTATCCAGATATATCTGGATTTCAATATTATTTCGGATTATTTGCGTTAATCGCCTTGACTGGAGTAATAATAATGTGAAAAGTCCAATTACAAAGAGGGCAATAGTATTGCTGAATACTACACTAAAATACGGATAACTACCGAGTTTCTTCTTTTTCTTAAATTTTACCTCTTCCATGGACTTGATAACCGTTCAAAAATAGTGAATTTTTATTAGCTGATATTGGATTTAACATAAATTAAGAAACCCGTAATCCATTAAATGAACTACGGGTCCTTTTTCGGTTGCATTATAGAGGTTATTTATTTCCCTTTACTATTTTTAATTCATTGATTAAAGACTCATTTGTTACGGGTTGCAACGGTATAATATTATTAGTATTAATGATATTATAAAAGTTGTCTTTATAATTCAGATAGAAGCTTTTACCACTAGCTGAGTTTATTTCAAGAATCTCATAAGGAACATCCTCAAAATTTCCGTATAATGTTAGTGTACCGTGACTGAAGTTATAATGGAAATTGTACTTTTTGTGCAGCACAGTATTTATTTCAACACTGCTGTGAAGATCTTCTCTTGACGGTGTCATGGTATTTATGTTTCCATTAGACACATCTTCCAGTTCCATATTGTCAACCTCTTCGAAATCTTCTATTACGTCCGGAACGATCACATCCACAGAACGATCACTATTTGAAACCACAGGATCGGTAGTTTCCTGGATTACGATTTCCTGAGTAACTGTCTCTTTTGGAGGTTCAGTATTTTCTGTAGTTTTCGATTTCTCAATTTCCTCGTCTTCGATTGTAAATGGTTTTTCAGGAATATCTGCAACTTCATTGTTGAATTCCTCAATTAGAAGTTCATTCTGAGCCAGATCAATCCTATTCCCAAATTCTTCTTGCATATTTATGAAGTAATACGCAGTGAGGGTAGATACTGTAATAATAGTTGCTGTTGCAGCCACTTTCCATCCATCAGAAATATTATGATACCATTTAATACTAATATTATCCAGGCGGTTCTTCAGTTCTAATTTTCTGGTTTCTTTGATAGT
>CBDUCT010000054.1:0-13884 GCA_965365715.1 uncultured Cyclobacteriaceae bacterium
GACCGTAATGACCCGCTTCATAGAGCCTGGTGACAATATCATTATCAATTGCTGCCTTTTCATATGTCTTGATGGTCGTTTCATCTGTGCCAACTTCACCACGGCAACATGCAGCGCGGTATTTTAATCGTTTTAATGCAGCAATCCACTCTGCCGGATCATTATATTTCTCGAATACAGGCCCGCCCAACCGTATATAATTGTTATCTTGAGTCATTTTCATACTGTACAGTGGGGATGAAACAACAGTACCTAAGCTTACCGATGCCAATTGATTGAATTTCCGTCTTTTCATATGGAGTATATGTTAGAATAATTGAAAAAATTTACTTTCTGTAGTTTTAATTTTCTTTGTTTTTCTAATCATTTAAGAAAATTGTTTGTTTATTTTTTGCACTTTCCTTTGCAGCTTCCAGGATTTCCATAGCAATCATATTATTCTCCAAACTTGAAAGATCGTAAGGTTTTAGTTGAATCTTATTTTTTATGACCGCAGCAAATAAGGCGAAAGGGTCATCCAAAGGTGATTGTCTTTCTTATAACTTAAAGGATTCCTCTTTATAACCATCATATCCTTCAGATATTCGGATGCGGAAATTGTTCCGGTTGTCTGCATACAGTACGCCATCTACCCCATAGATCTCCATATCCTTCCTGCCTATGGGCCAGTTCCAGGAGGCTTCAATGATCGCATTGAAATCGTTATAGGTAAGAATGATTGTCGCATCGTCATCTACTTCCGGGTTGTTCTCTTTCTGGAGTTGCTGAGTAAGAGCAGTCACAGAATTAGGTCTTTCTCCTTGAGACAACCAGGTTATAAGATTTGCGCCATAGCAGCCAAAATCCATGATTGCCCCACCTCCGTTCAGTTTAGGATCGGTTAACCATTCGAGGAATTCAGCATTTACGCCAATCCTTTTGGGTCCTTTGTGTCCATCGCGGACTATTACTTTTCTCAGATCTCCGACAGCCCCGGATTTTAATACGTCGTACGCTTTATGATTGGAAGGATACCATGTCGTTTCGTAATTTGTCAGCAAATGGATATCATTTTCTTTGGCAAGTTTTTCCATCTTTTTCGCATGTCCCAGGCTAACGGCAAGGGGTTTCTCGACCATAACATGAATTCCCTTTGGTGCACATATCTCAACAATCTTTAAGTGGTCGTAAATCGTTCCGAAAGCGGTCACTGCTTCGGGATTGGTGGCTTGTATCATTTCTTCCATGGTATTATAGACAATGCTCATTGGATAACCATGTTGATTAGAGTATCGCTCTGCCAGATCCCGGTTTGGTTCACAAATACCAACAATTTCTATATCGCCGCGGTCTTCCCGGCCAAGGATCCAATGCACATGACCGTGGGTAAGCCCGGCTACCCCGATTTTTAGCGGTTGATTTTGTGCACATACATTGAATGATGCCAGGATAATAAAAGTGATAGTGTATAGAGTTTTGATTATCATAATGATAGATGAGATTTATGTTGTATTAAATTAGAAAAAATTTCATAATTAATTTTCAGTTAAGTACCTGCCGCGACAGTTTTTAGAGTCAATGAAAATTAAGTCAGACTTCTAATTTATGCTTCCCGTAATTTAAATCCTAAAAACATCAAAAGGATTCCAACCACATAATAGGTTAAATGCGCAGGAGGGTAGAAGTCCCGGATTAGTATGATTTGTATTGTTAACCATGATGTTAATAAAAATCCGCAGGCGATGGTCAGTGGGGAGAACATTTTGCTTTTCCGAATTCCAAGAATTCCTACATAGAAATTGAGTAATCCATTCACTGTAAATAGTATGATACCTGGAATCAGAAAGTTATTAAAAGGGGAAAACTCCAGTAATTCAAGAGGCATTTGCATCGAGATCCCGGTTGGATCAAGGATTAAACCACCTCCTCCGAGTATTGCAGAAATACCATTAAAAAACAATAATACAATAGCAACTATTCGGGTTGATCTCACCATAATTCAAATATAGTGAAATCTGTAGAATGGTTACAGTCAGGAGAATTAATTTGAGATTTTAGAAGGGCTTAGAAAAGGGGGTGATCCGGTTAGGGGAATAAAGAGACCCGGCGTCCGGATCAGGAACGCCGGGTATTAAATCTATTTATTAGATCCGAAGATCTTAAATCCTAATTCAATTACCAGGTAACTCCTCGAAACTTCCTCGACATCACCTGCTGTAAGCGTGACCTGGTCTTTTCCAGTCACGATATGGTAAATACCAGAAAGGCGGAAGTTATTGAAAGTGATACCTATTTGAGGAGAGACTCCAAAGTGACTTCCGGCAGAAACAGACGCACCCCCGGTTCCACCTGAGCTACTGCCTATAGAGTAATAACCTAATCCGAGTCCGAAGAAGGGTCGTGTTCCTTCATCTTTGGTATAGTATTCTCCTTTGGCAATGAAAGCTGCCGCTGCCGCTGTACTCGCTGATACATTGTCCCCGGATGTACTGATACTTCCGCCAAACAATACATCGCCTTCAAGCCTGGCGCCAGCACTGAGTTTAGGTGTAATAAATACTTTTGGCTCCAGGGCAGCACTGATACCATACATTTTGGCTTCTCCAAAGGAAAAAGCACCCCCTATACCACCATCCATTTTAAATTTAACCTGTGCAAATGTGACCGTACTCACAATCAACATGGCAAACAATAAGAGTGATTTTTTCATAACTAAATTGAACATTAGGGTTTTACATAAAAAACTGATCCTTCCCAAAAAAAGGCAGGAAAGGTTTTGATTTTCACACTTATAACTAATTAATTATCAATATATTGTATATAGGTATATTAAGTTTTAGTTAAAACTAGGGATTGGCACTGTGTTTTACCGTGGAACGGGTTGAGGTATTTCAGCAAAATTGTATTGTTTTAATGATATTAGAATTATAAAATCTATACAAAAGATTATCCCTATATATTCTATCACTTAGAATCCCATTCTTAAATTAAAGCCCCAACTGCGAACTGAAGGCATACCAAAATAATCCAGTCCCTGTGAATTAGAATTCGTATAGCTTGATTCTGGATCAATATTCGGAATATTTTTATGAATGATCCATAGATCCCTTCCAACGAATGATATTATAAGGTTCTCGAAAGGGGTTTTAGATAATACTGTCTTTGGGAAACTATAACCCAATGTTAGTTGCCGCAACTTAACATAGGAGGCATCATATGTATATTTGTCAGTTGTCCTCCATCGCGTAGCCCCCCAATAATCTCGGGCTTCGTGGGGTGCTAGGGTGCGCTTAAAATCCTCATATATAGGGTCCCCATCAATTGTTTCTCCCGTTTGAATGGCTCCCTCGACCGTCATGGGATTATCCGGATCCCGGCCTTCCAGGCTCATTTTAGTAAGTCCGGTCCCGGTTAACAATGTATTGGTCCCGGAATATATATCACCTCCAGATTTAAAATCTATAAGAAAGCTTAAATTAATGTTTTTCCAGGTAAACGAGTTTTCCAGGCCTCCCGTAAAATCTGGAACACCATAACCGATTATCTCAAATGCATCTGATCGAACTGGTCTGCCGTCCTTTTCATAAACTAAACGTCCATCCGGCGTTTTCTTTTGAACAAAACCTGTGATCATTCCATAAGGGTTCCCTACAATATGTTTAATTCTTACTACTCTGGTTCTGGGTTCTTCCAGTGAGATTTCGCTCAACCCTTCAACTATGGATACAACCTCGTTGTCATTTTTTGCAAAATTTAATGATAAATCCCATGAGAAAGATCCCTTAAATGGTGATCCATACAGTAAAAGCTCTATGCCTTGGTTTGTAATTTGGCCAACGTTAAAATGGGTTTTACCAAATCCTGAGGCTCCAGAAATACTTCCCAACAGAATATCATTAGTGGATTCTTGATCATATAAAGCCATGTCAATCCCAAACCTTCCATTGAAAAACCTCAGATCCAGACCAAATTCAAATTCTGTAGATAAAAGCGGTTTAAGGTCCGGGTTTGGAATTAGTCCAATGCTTCCCATAGCTGAAGTGAATGAAGCTAACGTATAACCCAGATGAGAATTATTGAGGGAGTAGGTTAGATTTACCCGATAGGGACCAATCGTAACATTGCCTACCTGTGCCCAGGAAGCCCTTATCTTTCCAAAGCTGAACCAGGAAGGGATTGAATTTATATTATCCGAGAAAACCCAGCTTACACCAATGGAAGGATACAGGATGTTATTATTTTCCGGATTCAAGACCGAGAACCAATCGATTCTTCCGGTAGCCGTCAGGAACAAAAAGTTTTTATATCCAATTTCTGCTGACCCGAAAAGGGAATTGATTCCGGATTCTTCGATCTGGTATACCCAATATCTATTCATTGTATTATTGATGAATTCCTCAAACGGTACATTGAAGGTATTGCCATCAAGCTTCATATATTCAGAAGATTTGCGCATCCGGTTCCCTCCAAGGAATGTATTAACACTGATGGAGCCATAGGTGTCATTCATCCCTAACATCCATTCAATATTTATCTCCCGTACACGTCTCTCGCTTTCAATCATAGAACCACTCCGATTATATCCGGTTCCTTGTGGTGTGATCTCTTCGTATTTTGTCGTGTACCAATCCATACCACCACGTCCCCTGATCCATAACCAATCGTTGAAATTATACTGTAGTTGAGCCGACGCAATCAAACGATCCCTTATATCACGTTGTTCATTTTGATAGGCTACCCACCAGGGATTCTGGTGCCATCTATTCCAATCTTGTCCTGAGGGTATCTCTTCTCCGGGTGATTTAGCCCAAATCTGTAAACTTTTTGGATCTTGATCTTGTGGAATAGCCCCTAACTTATCCGGATCTCCCCTGTACCAATCTATATTGGAGTTTGGAGGAAGAAAGTACATTGTGAAAATACCGTTCATAGGTGAATCGGACAATCGGGGCCTGTTCTTAACATCTTCATGTGAATACATCAATTTAGCATTCGCTGAAAACCTCTTTCCAAATTTGGAATTCATGGACAAGGTAAAATTCTGCCGATTCATCCCCGAATTTGGTATTATTCCTTCATTCCTCAGATCAGAAAAAGCAAAACGGAAGTTTTGTTTATCATTCCCCCCAGTTAATGCGAGCGTATTGGTAAATGTCCATCCGGTTTCAAACCATCTGGAGAAATTATCGCCCTGGTCAATATATGGTCTTTCGATACCATCAAATCCTACAAATGTACCATCACCTAATTTGGGACCCCATGATCCGACATTCCATTTGTAGCCTTCTTCTTGATCGCGCGGGGGTACCGGGATATAATCTGATTCAGGATTCAATGGATCAGACTGTACATATCTGCCTTGTCCATATTCATTTTGTAATACACGTAAATCATATAGGGTTTCAAATACGAAATTGGAGTTAAATTCAATCCCAATGCCTTTTCGGGATCTACCCGTTTTAGTGGTTATATTGATCACACCATTAGCTGCCCGTGCACCATATAAAGCAGCTGCATTGGCGCCTTTTAGGACTTCAATCGACTGAATATCATCAGGGCTTATACTGGTCATGCCATCCCCCTGGTCACGTCCACCCCATATACCCGCCTGTCCGAATGTGCTGTTATCTATAGGCATGCCATCTACTACATAGAGTGGTTGATTATTACCTTCCAGTGATATATTACCACGGATTATTACCCTGGTGGAACCGGCTGGCCCACCGGCCACTCTACTAACATTGACCCCGGCTATTCGTCCGGTAAGTTGATTGGTAAGATTTTTTACCCGGGCTTCTGTAAATTTATCTCCCTCCACTTCCGTGATGGAATATCCCAATGCCTTTACCTTTCTTTCAACACCCAGCGATGTAATGATTACTTCATGCAGTTGGGCCACATCCGGTTTTAAGACAACATCAAGTACCGATTGTTTTTCAACCGCAATTTCCTGATCAAGGTATCCAAGATATGAAAACCATAATACAGATCCGGGCTGAACTGAGATCTTGTACTGACCCTCAGCGTCCGTAATCGTACCGGAAGAAGTGCCTTTAATCAATATCGAAACGCCAGGTAGGGGAACCTGATCATCGGAACTCGATACAATTCCATGAATTTCATTTTCCTGGGCCCTTGTTGTATGAAATGTGAAAAGGATTCCTACGGTATAGATAAGAAAGAATCTCATAGATTGCTGTTTTTCTGACCATGTAAAAAAGGGTTTTTGGTAAATTGAAACGGGATAATTTTAAACGATATCCTTTCATTCAGGTAATAAATAGCACAGATAACCAGATGTAATAAATAATCGCGTTTCACAGTTTTGAAGTGGCGTTTAAGCATCAAGGTTTGACTATGTTTCTTAACATACGACCACTGCTTTCAAAAAGTAATATTTTACGAAATTTAACTATTCTCGTTAAAGATATACGGACTATAAATTGATCTCACCCCGTTTCTGCATATTCAATACTTGTCTATGCAATGCAGCTTTAATGTTTTTACTTCGCTGAACCTGGTATTTAAATTCAGGGTCATCCGATATTTTTTCAAAAGTAAAATTAGTCTCAATAATATCTTCCCATCCCCAAAGTTGTCCGATATCAATCGCCCGTGTTAAATACTCTATCGCTTTAGCCTTATCTCCTTTTATTGCATAAAAGCTGCATAGAATAAATAAATTATGCCAGTTCTCATTCTTTTCTAGACGCTCACTATAAAACCTGATACCATTTTCAATTATTTCAATGGCTTCGTTATCCCGACCTGTTTGGTGATATAGCCAGGCTATACTAGGTTGTTGCCATATGGGAACCCATCTTAATGTAAGTGTGTCAAGGTATAATTGAGCCAGTTCCAAGTTCCTGTCAAAAATAGGAATTTGTACCTGCCACATTCTGCACCAACCTTCGTATTCCGGAAGATAGTTGATCATCGTATCCAAAAAGACTAAGGCCTCCTCATGTCTTTGTTCCACATTCAGAATCCATGCATAATTGTTGATAGCCATTCCTCTTTTATCAAAATCCACAAATTCATCATTGCTTAATATTTTCATTAAATACTCTTTAGACTTTTCGTAAAATCCGGCATGCATTAAACAATAGGAAATATTGGAATAAATGGATGGATCGGCATTTACATTCAACTCCATGGCTTTATTAAGATGATACAAACCTTTAGCATATTCTTTCTTGGTGTTAAAATAAACAGTACCCATCCGGCTATGTGCCTCGGCATGATTCGGGGCAAGATCAATGGTTTTTAGCAAATATATAATGGCTGTATCTCTTCTTGAGATGTTTCCATTATAGCATAATGCTTTGATGAAATAACTATCCGGGTATTCGGGATCCAGTTTAATCGCCTTATCACAATAAAAGTATACCGAATCCAGAACTTTATCACTTCGGTCCGGCCATTCGGTATAGAATATTGCTTTCGCTTTATCAACCAGGGCCTTTATGTTATTGGGATCAGTCTTTAATGCTTTATCAAATAATGCCAGGGCGGGTTCAAGTGCATTTGAATTAGTATTCATAATTCTGGCCATTTCGTATTCCCCCATAATGGTCAGATCATAAGATCTCAGGCTATCGGTATATATTGTAAAGATCCTTTCTTCCTCATCCGCTGTTAAAACTGCATGTAACTCACTACTAACGTCTCTGGCCACATTGCTCTGAAAATCGAATATTTCATTGGAGTATAAACCATCATAACTGTCACTCCACAGTTGTTGGCCTGATTTTGCATCAAGAAGAAAAACCGACACTCTGAGATTCTGTCCTGATTTCCGGACACTCCCATCAATAATATAGGCAACATTTAAATCACTGCTCAAGGCCGCTAGTGATTTTCCCTTAAATTCATATTGCTCAATATCAATTCTTGATTTTACCTGAAGATTACGGACCTTCTGCAGGTGTAATCTTATTTCTTCAGAAACCTGGTAGCAGAAATAATCGTTTTCAGTTTCCGGGCTGTCATTCCGGAATGGCATGACAGCAACAACGGGTTTTTCAATCGTATCGAGCGCTTCAGGAATAAACAGGGGAGGTATATATTTCCATAATAGAGCTGCAGTAATTATTACTATTGCTCCGAAAATAGCAGCATTAATGGTTCTTTTATTAAATATTGGAGTTGTAACTTTTCGGGTTTCATCATCCGGGTAAAAATTACTTTTGTTTTCCTTTCGGAGATTAGAAATCCTGCTTATAGCAACAGGTTCCTCCTTTTCCAAATTGTGTTCTGAATAGATGGGTTTAATCTTTCTAGAATCCTCTTTATCAGAGTTAATAGTTGATGCTATCGAGCCAGGAGTGAATCCATAGAAATCGTGGAAGCATTTATTGAAATAGGAGGGACTGCTGAAGCCAACCAGATAAGCAATCTCGGAAGCACTAGCCATATCTTTCTCTAACATTTCCATCGCCTTTCTTAATCGATATTCACGGAGATACTGGCTGACGTTTTTCCGGGTTATTCCATGAACCTTGCGATAGAGTTGGGCACGGCTGAGAGACATCGCTTCGGCCAGCTGTTCGACCCCAAATTGTTCATTGGCCAGGTTTGACTCAATGGCCTGATCCAACTTCATCAGGAATCGATCATTCCTTGAAAGTTGATTGTATTCTTTGTCCGGTAGCTTGATGCCCGGCATTGTAAGTTATAAACGGTCCTAAAGTTTGGCTAAGTACAATCAATTTACAAAAAATCATCGAAAGGTAACAGATATTTTTGTTAAAACTGGTGAATCTTCAAGACACGAATACCTGGTAATATAGATTATGTAACATAATTTAAATGACATGCAACGAGATTGTAAGCGATCAATTTTTTGCACAATCTTTACAATTTATTGATCTCATTCTGCTATGTGAAGCCTTACATAATTTCCCAACTTTAAATTGAGATTAAACCTCTCAAACAAACTTTACAATATTATTAAATCAATGTTTCACCTAAACTTTACAACCATGAAAAACTTTAAAGGAATTAGCACACTGCTAATATCAGGATTTGTATTGTTTTCTTTGTTATCGTGCGATAACAAAGATTTGCCAAGTATTATGGAGGACCGTGAACCAGTAGCTGTGGACGGCCAGATTACGGCTGATCATGTTTCTTTCTTCATAAATGATCGTAATACAGAAAATGTTGAGGAATCATTTTTATATGGTCATGGATACCTGAATTCTGATGTATCCTCGAAAATTTCATCACAACAATCTCATGTAACCTTTTACGAAACTGAAAGTAGTGTCCAGATAGAATGTGGTCAATTTACTTTTTCAGATGAAAATGGTAACAGTATTTTTGGAGATTACTGTGGTTGTGGTGATTATGGTGATGGGAATGTATGTGTCGAAATGGTAATGAACGTTAAAGGCGGCACAGGGCGTTATTTAGGAGCTAATGGAAGTATTAGCGCAATCGTTAACCGCGATGTTACTGTTGAGAACAGTGATCATGTAATGGAATTAAAAGGTGCTATACTGTTAAGAGCTGAATAAAAACAGCTAATCTATAAGCCAATTCAGTATTTCAAGAAACTAAAAATAATGAATTTGAGAATTTACTAAAGGATAAAACTTCAGAAAGCCTTTTGAAGTTCTCGTGGTTTATAATGCTCCGGTGATTTTAGTAGAGATCACCGGAGTTTTTTTCTATTCCGAGAAAATTTTTAAATAGAATTTTCTAATTCCCAGCTGATGAAACACCCGACCTGGAATCATCTCCCTGTCCAACAGTCAATGTTTGATCTAGAACAGTCGTCCCGTCAGAATCAACTATTGATAAGTTAAAGTTACCTCCGGATGCAGCCGTTATATCCATATTCCAATCTACTGTACTTAATGGATTATTCCAATTGTAGCTGTCTGCTATGCTTCCACCATCTCCCGTCACATCTCCGCCTAGGTCGCTCCCAACTTCATTTATAGAAACTGATGCGAAGGGCTCATCCTTGTTGCAGTTACATGGAAGGATAGTACTGGTTAACAAAATTAAAATCAAAGCTGATAATTGTAATTTCTTCATAACTGTTTGAATTTTAGATATACTTGTTTTATGAAAATAATCCGCATTTATTTTAGATTGTTTTTTATTGAACAGATGAAGTATAAAAATTCCTACCTGCAATTTAAAAAGGGTAAAGTTGAATTAAGAAAATGAGGAGTTAGTGTTGCATCACAGGGAGTTAGGCTAATACACTTTAATCAACCGGAAGGTTCATTTTCTCCAGAAGGGCAATATATCGCCGATTATCCTTATAGACTTTATAAGTAGAAGGCTGGCTTATATACGGAATATGCCAGTGTGATTTCTCAACCAGTTCTTCCATCCAATCCAGTTCCTTTTCAACATACACTTTTACTTTGTCATAATCCTCTAAAATCATATACCAGTGAATGAAATCTCCCGCGTGCAAAAAGCAGGACTCGGTTTCATACTCTTTATGTAATCTTAGCAATTCATTAATAGTAGCTATATGCCCTTTTTGATAATATGTGTCTCTAAGAATTGCTTTTAACGAATCATTCCAGCATACCTGTTCCATCCAGACCTCTAACCATTTATCGTATTCTCCCGAAAAATAATAGGACTCACGCAGGGGCCCCCAATTTAACCGGAATCTCGGATCAAATTCAAGTGCTTTCTCAAAGGAATTTATGACCAACAGGTACTCTTCCGCTTCAAAAAAGGCTATCCCGCATAAGGACAAAATAAGCGGGTTCAATGGATCGAGCTCTGCGGCAAGTTTTGCCTGGTACGTGGATTCATCAGATCGCCTTAGGATAAACAATAAGTGGGCATAATAGGCTCGGCATCGGGCATCATTGGGATTCAGTTCCAGGGACCTTTTAAAGGCTGCTTCTGCTTTTTCCCAATCAAATTCTGTCCATGTAGCCTTGATGGCTTTCGTAAAATGGGCACTTGAAGAGTTCGGATCGAGCTCCAGGGCTTTATTCATATTATTATAAATTTTTGGGATTGTGGTGGCCCTTGCCAACCAACCACCAAATGAACCTTGTTGTGCGGTACTCAATGCCATTGCGAGGCCTGCATAAGGATCAGCCCAATCCGGATCGATTTCAATGGCCCTTTGGAAAAATTCAATAGCCTTTCTTGTTGAATCAGGATGCAGATAATCCCAATAAATATATCCCTTCATGTATGCTTCAAGGGCGTCAGGATCCACATTGCGATATTTGGTAAGCACTATTTCATCCTGTGGACGCAACTTAATATCGATCTCGTCGGATATTTCTCTCGTAATCAAATTATATAAATTAAAGATCTGGCTTGTTTCCTCATGATATTCCCTGACCCACAATTCCTTGCCTTCATCCGCACTTTTAAGCTTTACTTCAAGACAAATACTATCGCCGGTGCATAGAACTGCTGTTTCAATTATTGCATTTACACCCAATTCTTCAGCAATTTCCGGAATTGATTTGTCAGCATTCTTATATGCCCGTGAGGTTGTTTTTGATATTACCTGTAACGCACCGATTCTTCCCATACTGCCAATCAACTGGTCATGCATACCGGCAACAAAATAGTCCAGAGTGTCCGTACCAATATAATTATCAAAAGGCAGGATAAGGACACCCTTTTGGTATCCATTTATTGACTGCGTCTTTGGCAGAAAATAAAACAAGGCGTATGCCAGAAAAGCAATAGCAACAATTCCTAATATAATGGTTATCCTGCTCATCCTGAATGGCTTTGCCAGTTCACCGGTGTCAATGGCATAATCAGGTAAATTTTTTCCCTGGCAGGTAACCTTATAGATTTCAATCGGTTTTGAAACACCCTTCAGGACATGGTCCCCCACAGATTCAATTTCAATGCCCTCTTTGTTTTTCAGGTCGTGATAAACCCGCTCGGATATCAAAATATCATGAGTCCCTGCAATTTCTTTGATCCGGGAAGCGATGTTGACCCCGTCACCCAGGACATCATTTTTCTCAAATAGTACATCTCCTTGATGAATACCAATTCTAACTGGTATTTTAACCTCTTCCGTGGCCTTTTGAATAAATACTGCACAGATTACAGCATCAATATTTGAGCCGAAGCTGATCATCGTACCACTCTCCATTTCTTTCAAAAACCAGCCATTGAATTTTTTAATTAACCTCCTTTGGATTCGCTGGTTTTTTTTTAGGATATCAATCGCATTCTTCTCACTTTCCTTTTAAAAGGAATCATAACCGACAATGTCAGTAAACATTATTGCGGCTAAGCGTCTCTCCGACATGATTCAATCGCCGGATTTTTTTTAACACCATACCTGAAATAGGCGGGGTGTTTATTAATGGCGATATTTAATTTTTTATGAGAATGTAAATAAAGCCGCACATAAACCTATCTTATTCTCCGAAGCTTTAGCGAAGGAGAATTATGCCCTCCGTAGCTTTCGCATCTTTCTTCGCCAACCGTATTTCGCTGAAGCTTTACCTTGCTCCGCCATAGCTTTGCGGCGGCGAGGTCGGAGGTACAAGCTTCGCAAAGACAAGAAGGAAAGCAATACAAGTTAATAAAAATTAAAGAAAATCAATACTTTTCTATTCCCTCAGGTATGAAAAATACCTAATCTCCGCATTCTTTAAATCAAAATTATGATTGTCAGGTAAGCTGTCATTCATGCATATAAATTATAACATGAAAATGATTCTCCAGGGAGAATACAATCATCCAGTGTAATAATGCAGATTGTCTGATTACTCCAATGGCAATATTTTGATAAATATTCCGAATGGCGGGGTGAATACGGAATAGATCGCTTCGAATAAATTAAATTTTACTTTTCAATAATTCCATATTTTTCTTAACTTGATTAGGTAAGAAGGTAAAAATTGCACGGAAAGAGCAGTTATTATAAAGGAAGGGATATTTTTTAAATTCTCTTCGTATGATGCCAAACAACAGCCAAACTTTTCATTTGGGACTATTTGCATCCCGAACAGGAAGAATTTGTCTTAAAGATATCATTCCCAAACCTTTCTATAAAGCAATCCAGACTTTTCTGATTGTAATATTTCTCACTTTTTTCAATTCCGTTAGTGCACAGGATACCATTTCAGGAACAGTGACATCGGAAGACGGACCACTGGCGGGTGTAAATGTTATGATACAGGGTACCACATATGGAAATATTACAGATCTGGATGGAAAATATACCCTGATGATACCTCCACGTGAGGTTAGCCTTATATTCTCATTTGTTGGGTATAAGACGGTCATTGAACGGGTAAGGAATCGATCTGTGATCGATGTGTTTATGCAAATTAGTAGCTCAACCCTTGAAGAAGTTGTAGTTACGGGGTATTCCACTCAATCCAGAAAAAATATTTCAGGTTCCATTTCTACCGTTGATCCGGGTGAACTGGTAACGATACCTGCAAATTCAGTAGCTGCACAGTTGCAGGGGCGCGCTGCGGGAGTGACGGTTACGAATGCCGGATTACCGGGAGGAGGAACCGCTGTCAGGATCAGGGGATATGGGACAATCTCACAATATATGAATGATCCACTTTATATCGTGGACGGTATTCCTATTGAAAGTGATATGATAGAGTCTTTGAATCCGCAGGATGTTGAATCCATACAAATATTAAAAGATGCTTCAGCAGCCTCGATTTACGGAGCCCGGGCGGCACATGGTGTTATAATCATTACAACCAAATCCGGTAAAGTGACGGAAGGACCGGAGGTAGCTTTTAACTCCTATTTTGGAGTACAGGATTTTTCTTATTCCCCGGAACTTCTCGACCCGGTCACCTTCCCCCACATAGGTATTCGTGGTGAGAGAACTCATCTGCAGATCGTCCTGGTCCCGAACATGGAGCCGGAGAAGATCGACTCGATCGAGGTGATGATCCTCGACGA